>NZ_JCBCBS010000015.1:0-24348 GCF_059864205.1 Pelovirga sp. | reverse complement strand
GGCGCGCCGTGCCCCTACTGCACTGCAATGTTCACTTGTCGCTGGTCATAATAAACAGCGGCTGATGCATAAATGACTCGTACTTTGGCCGCAGTCGCTCGATGTTGTAATATTTATCAACATTGATAATTTTCTTCTGGCCAGTGACGGTGGTTATCGGTACCGTGTCATAACGTCCGTTATGAATACTTACCAGCCGGCCGGAAGTTCCTGCCAGCACCAGATCCAGCGCCAGATTGCCGAAGGCCATGGGCACCATTGAGTCCAGAGCATCCGGCTCGCCACAACGAACCAGGTAGCCAAGACGCTGATTCAAGACATTAATGGTACGGCCATTATTGTATTTCGGCGAGAGTTCCTTTAATTGTGCAGCGACCCGGTCTCCAATACCACCGAGCTTGCGGTGTCCGTATTGGTCCGCTTCACTGCTTTCAAATGACATTTCCTTGTCATTTTTCAACACCGCCCCTTCAGAAACCAGCAAAACGGAATATTTGCTGGGATTGCGGTTGCGATCCTTGGTGGCCAATTCTGCCAATAAATCAATTTCAATTGGATGCTCAGGAATCAGGCAGCGATCGGCAGCGCCGGCCATGGTTGGGAGCAGTGCAGTGAAGCCGGCATAGCGTCCGAAGACCTCGATAACCAGATAACGTTCATGACTGCCGGCGGATGTGCGTAAGCGGTGGGTCAGTTCAATAGTGCGAGTAACACAGGTTGAGAAGCCGATACAGTAATCTGTTCCCGGCACATCATTGTCCATGGTTTTGGGAATTGCAACGACTTTGACCCCCTCTTCATGAAGGCGCTGGGCATAACTCAGGGTGTCATCGCCACCAATGGGAATGAGAAAGTCCAGACCAAGAAAATCGATATTTTTCAATATTTCCGGGGTCAGATCGTTAATCGCATCGGTGTAGCTGTCACGCAAATGCTCGGGCAGATTGGCCTTCGGCAGGTGGCTTGGGCGTGTGCGCGAAGTATGGAGGAAGGTTCCGCCAGTCCGTCCGGCGCGATTGACAATATCCGTTGTCAGTTCAATGAAGTTGGCGCTGTTGTCGGCTTTTTCATCACGGACACTTTCAACCAGCCCCGCCCAACCGCGGCGGATACCGATAACCCGGTAACCTTCACGTTTGGCGCGAATGGTGACAGCGCGGATCGCTGGATTGAGACCGGGGACATCCCCCCCGCCGGTAAGGATGCCGATCGTTCCTTTATTGGTCATTGATTGCTCCCTGGTTTGGTGATGATTAATGATACTACTGCGCCGGATCATTATAACAAATAATTAAAATCACCAGACGCCTCATTGTAGAGAATCTATTCTAATTTGTAACTATTCAGCTCGATCCTTGCGCAGGGCCTTTGGATCCTGTGGCAAGGGTTTTTGTCGCCATGGACGGCGACAAAAAGCGTTCATGGATGACCCATCGGGAAACAATCGTATCCCTTGACATAGGATTCCCGACCCGGTGCTGAACAGACATTCTAATTTTTTATTTATCGGCAAGAAGATGTTGAATGAATCGTCACTGTTCAGCGCAAGATCGGGGCTGAGTAGTTACATCTAACCTTTATCATTTAAGAAAATCGACGATACGATCGGCCATACCGATGTAGGTAGCGGGAGTCATGGTCATCAGTCGCTGCTTGTCTTCTTCGCTCAAATCAAGCTGCTCGATAAAGGTGCGTATCGTTACCGCATCAATGACCTGGCCACGGGTCAGTTCTTTGAGCTTTTCGTAGGGTTTCTCGATGCCGGCCTTGCGCATGACGGTCTGGATCGGCTCGGCCAACACCTCCCAGGCCTGGTCGAGATCGGTGGCAAGCTTGTCCTGATTCAATTTAAGTTTACCGATCCCCTTGATGGTGGATTGGCAGGCGATCATGGTATAGCCAAAACCGACCCCCATGTTACGCAAGACGGTTGAGTCGGTCAGGTCACGTTGCAGACGCGAAATTGGTAATTTACTGGACAGGTGCTGGAATATGGCATTGGCCAGGCCACAATTGCCTTCCGAGTTTTCGAAATCAATCGGGTTGACCTTGTGCGGCATGGTCGAAGAGCCGACCTCGCCGGCTACTGTTCTCTGACCGAAATAGGCCATAGAAATATAGGTCCAGATATCACGATTAAAATCAATCAGGATCGTATTCCAACGAGCCATGGCATCGAAAAGCTCGGCCATATAATCGTGGGGCTCAATCTGGGTGGTAAAGAGGTTCTGTCTCAGGCCAAGTCCATCGGTAATCATCTCACCACTAAGTCGCACCCAGTCGACATCGGGATACGCCGAAAGGTGGGCATTAAAGTTACCGACGGCGCCATTCATCTTACCTAGCAATTCGACCTGCTTGATCTGCTGGAGCTGACGCTGTAGGCGCGCAGCAAAAACCGCTAGCTCTTTGCCGATGGTTGTCGGCGATGCGGTCTGGCCATGGGTGCGCGCCAGCATCGGGACGTTAGCATATTCTCTTGCCAGGGCGCTGATCATGTCATCAATCTGCTGTTGCAAAGGCAGCAGAATCTGCAATCCATCTTTGAGCATCAGGGCATGGGAAAGGTTGTTGATATCTTCCGAGGTGCAGGCAAAATGGACAAACTCACCGAGATCTTCAAGGCTGCTGCCGACGAGTTGTTCTTTTAGGTAGTATTCAATCGCCTTGACATCATGATTGGTGACCGCTTCGATCTTTTTGACTTTTTCAGCTGCAGCAGGAGTGAAATCAGTAATCACCTGGCGCAGGCTTTGTTCTTCATCAGCGCTGATGCGCCGACACTCAGGAATGCCGGATTCTTTACTCAAAGCAATCAACCATAATACTTCGACTTTGATGCGATTGCGCATGAGCGCGTATTCGGAAAAAGCATCGATCAATGGCTCGACCTTGGTGGCATAACGCCCATCTATTGGTGATATTGCAGTAATCATCCCTGTCTCCTTGTGTTATCTGTTGACCTTTGCGAAACGGCACTATAGCGATGGATTACCGTTGCTGCAACCGCTTTATCTTTTCTTCTGTCATTTCAAATGGATCCCTTGTCAAAAGAGGATCAGACAGTTTAACCTTGAATGAAAGCTATCGACAATTTCTAAACGGACAAAATGAGGTTGGCGTGGAAACAGGAGCAAAGAAAACCGTTTCTCTCGTGCTCGGCAGTGGTGGCGCACGGGGCCTTGCCCATATTGGGGTGATTCAGGAACTTGAACAGCAGGGATACAATATCCGCTCTATCTCCGGTTCTTCCATGGGGGCGCTGGTAGGCGGTATCTATGCTGCCGGTCACCTGTCCACCTACACCCAGTGGGTCACAGCCCTGGATCGTTTCGATGTCCTCAAGCTGTTGGACGTGTCGTTCAGTGGCTCCGCCTTTTTCAAAGGGGACCGGATTATTTCCACCCTGCGTGAACTGATTGGTGATCGCAATATTCAAGATTTACCGATCTCCTATACGGCTGTAGCTACCGATCTTGATGAAAACAAGGAGGTCTGGCTGTCGAGTGGCCCTCTATTTGATGCTATTCGGGCGTCGATTGCCTTTCCAACGGTTTTTTCGGCGATGACCTATAATGGCAGAACCCTGGTTGATGGTGGTTTGTTGAATCCGGTGCCGATTGCGCCAACCCTGCATGATCATACCGATTTAACCATCGTGGTCAGTTTGAGCGGCAAATCCAGACACATCGTCCCTGTGCAACCGGATCCGATCAGCAAAAATGGCAGCAGTAGCGGTTATCATCAAAAAATTATTCATTTTATTGAATCGCTGCACCGGAAAGGGAACGATAAAAATGTTCATGACGAAGAAAATTTTTTTGATGTGATTTCCAAAAGCCTCGACGCCATGCAATCGACCATTGCACGCCTGAAGTTGGCTGCCTACACCCCTGATATTGTCATTGAAATTCCGAAAAATGTCTGCTCTATCTATGAATTTGAACGGGCGCGTGAGTTGATCGAAATCGGGCGTCAGGAGACCGCTGCTGTTTTACCCCATTTTGGCGAAAATGATTTTTGAACCAGGCGTCCTCAGGCGCTGGAGGTAAATAAAATGTATCGTCGATTATTAGTATTTATTGTCTTCATTTTTTTCTGTCTGCTGCTCTCCCCGGCTATTGCTCTTGCCGGTGGTCTCGCTGACCGGGTACAGGAACATCAACTCGAAAATGGTCTGACCGTATTGCTGGTGGAACGTCACAGTTCACCTACGGTTGCCGCCTACATCAGCTTCAGGGTCGGTGCGGTGAACGAAGACAGCCAACAACGTGGTATCGCCCATATGCTCGAGCATATGTTGTTTAAGGGCACCACCACCCTGGGAACACGCGATTTTGAGGCCGAGTTACCCCTGCTGCAACAAATCGAAGAAGCCGGTGCGAAAATTGACCACCTGCGAAGACAAGCTGATGTCGATACCGATGAGCTTGAGCGCCTGCGTGCCCGCTTACATCAGCTGCAATTTGAACACCGGGAACTGGTGGTTAAAGATGAGTTCTCACGCATCTATGCTGAACAGGGCGGCGTTGGTTTTAACGCGTTCACCAGCAAGGATCAGACCAGTTACCTGATCAATCTCCCCGCCAACAAGCTCGAGTTGTGGGCGGCGATCGAGTCGGATCGTCTGCGCAACGCGGTTTTTCGTGAGTTTTTTACCGAGCGAGATGTGGTGCAAGAGGAGCGCCGTCGTGCAGTCGATATCAACCCCGGGGGCAAGTTGTACGAAAATATGCTGGCAACAGCGTTCCAGGTGCACCCATATCGTCATCCCATCCTTGGTTGGGACTCCGATATCCAGGGTTTCAGTTTGCCGGCGATGCGTGAGTTTTTTGCCGACTACTATGCCCCGGTTAATATGATCATCACTCTGGTCGGTGCTTTTCAGAGTGCTGACGCCCTGGCACTGATCGAGCACTATTTTGGTGATCTGCCCTCCGGGGTAAAAGTACCGGCGGTTACCGATCGTGAACCAAAGCAGCGCGGTGAGCGCCGCATTCATGTCAACTTTGATGCGCAACCGCGCATGATGGTTGCCTATCACAAACCAACCGTGCCTCATCCTGATGATTATGCTTTTGATCTGCTCGCCACGGCCTTATCACATGGCCGCACCTCGCGCCTCTATCAGGCGTTGGTGGTTGAGCAACAACTGGTCACTGACGTAGGTGTGTTTCGCGCACCAGGTTCACGTTACGACAACCTGCTGGTATTCAGTCTGTTGCCGCGCCGTGATGTTGCCCTGAAAGATGTAAAAACGGCGCTGGAAGCCGAGTTACAACGCCTGTTAAGTGAGCCGTTAACTGCAGAGGAGATCGACAAGGCACGGCGGCAAATTACCACATCCTTGCTGCGTGGAATGAGAACCAATAGTGGTCTGGCGCGGATGCTGTCAACCTATCAGATTATTGGTGACTGGCAATATCTGATCGAATACGAAGATCGACTGGATGCCGTCAACCCTGCCGACATTACAAGGATTGTCACAACCTATCTGCACAAGGACAATCGTACGCTGGCAACCTTGAGCCGGGGAGGGGAGCAATGAAAACCACCCTTCTGTATCTTCATGTTGTCTTTCTGTTGCTGCTGGTTACGGCCCAGGCCGCGCCGGCACAACGACCGGATCAACTGACTTTTCCACCTCTGGAGATGGTCTTTCCAAGCATTTCGGAACATCAAACCGTTAACGGCATGCGCATTTACCTGAAAAAAAATGACGAGTTGCCGCTGGTCGATCTGACCCTGATGATACGTGGCGGCAGTATCTATGACCCGCTGGAAAAAACCGGTTTATCCCAGTGGCTTGCCCAGGCGCTGGAAACCGGTGGCACGGTATTACTGACTCCGGCGCAACTCGAGGAAGAACTTGATCGGATGGCGGCACAGCTGAGCGTCAGCAGTAGCAGCTACAGTTTTCAGATCAATCTTTCCGTTCATCAGCGCGATTTAAATCGGGCAATGGAATTGCTTGCTGATCTGCTGCGGCGACCACGTTTTGACCTGGAAAGGGTGGAATTGGCCAGGCAGCGTCTGATCGAAAATGTTCATCGCCGGAATGACCGTCCTGCCGATATCGCCAGCCGTTATCTTGCCGCCGCTATCAACCCTGGACATCCTTTCGGGGTCGAACCTACCCTTGACACACTAACGAGCCTGACCGTTGACGATCTTGTTGCTGCCCATCAGCAGTATTTTCAACCCCGGCAGATCTGGTGGGGAATTTCCGGGGCGATCGATGAAGATGAGATTTTACGTCTTATAGATAAGCATGCAGGTGACTGGGAAGGAGGCACAAGCGGTGATTATACCTTGCCGGAGCTTCCAGATTCAACCACGCCTCGCATTACCGTCATCGATCGCCAACTGAGCCAGACCACTCTGCTCATGGGTCATCGTGGGATCAGCAAAGACAATCCCGACCTGCATGCTGTGCGCCTGGTCAACTATCTGCTCGGTGGCGGTGGTTTTAATTCGCGTCTGATGCGCGAAATTCGTTCCAACCGTGGTTTGGCTTATTCCATTTATTCCATGCTTCAACCCGGACGTTATCTGCCTGAACTTTTTATTGTCAGTGGTGAAACCAAAAATGATGGTGCGATTGAGGTTGTCCGGATGGTGCGTGAAATAATCGAGGAATTGAGAGTCTCCGGGGCGTCAATTTCTGAGCTTGAATCAGCTAAGAAGAGCCTGCTCAATTCTTTTATTTTTGCTTTTGAAGATACCCATGCGGTGGTTACGCAAAAAATGCGCCTGCAATTCTATGCCTATCCCGATGATTATCTGGAAACCTATCAGCAACAGATTGAAGCACTGACGGTAGAAGACATCATGCGTGTGGCTCGTGATTACCTGCAGCCGGACCAGTTGCACATTGTTCTGGTGGGGGACAGTGGTATACTGCAAACAGATCTAGAGGATGAGGCCATGGTGTTTGAACTGGTAGAGCTTGATTGAGGCTAGACAATGGTAGAAGCAGCACCACAACAGAATAGCTGGAAAAAACAGCTCAAACATCTGGTCTGGGAGCAGAACCCGCAGGAGATGTCATGGCTTAAACGGACTGCGTTACGCCAACTGCAAATGGTGGTTCTGGTCAGCCGTGATTTTTACAGCAACCGCAGTTTATTGCGCGCCTCAGCTCTAACCTATTACACCCTCTTGTCACTGGTTCCATTTCTGGCGTTAACCTTCGCGCTGCTTAAAGCGTTTGGGGTGCAGAATCAGCTTGAACCATTGATTCTGGAAAAACTCAACGTCGGTGATGGTCATGTCGCTGAAGCGATTGTCGGCTACATCAATAATACCCAGGTTGCTCAAATGGGAGCGATTGGCCTGGTGTTTCTGCTGGTAGCGGTGATCTCCCTGCTGACCAATATCGAAGCGGCTTTCAATGATGTCTGGGGTGTTAATACCCTTAGACCTCTGCTGCGGCGGTTTTCCGATTATCTCTCGGTCATCCTCGTTGGCCCGGTGTTGCTGATCGGTGCTATCTCCATGACCTCATCGCTGATCAGTCACAGTTTTACCCAGAACCTGCTAGAAATGCAGATGATCGGTTCACTGATCGTTTTTGTCCTTAAGGTGACCCCTTTTATTTTCATGTGGCTAGCCTTCACCTTGCTGTACGTTTTTATGTCCAACATCAAGGTTCAATGGCGCGCGGCCCTGATTGGCGGGGTTGTCGGGGGAACCTTGTGGCAGATTGCCCAGCTCTCTTATGTTCATTTTCAGGTTGGCGTAGCCCGCTATAATGCGATTTACGGAACCATGGCGGCCCTGCCGATCTTTATGATCTGGCTCTATGTGTCCTGGGTGATTGTTTTATTTGGTCTTGGGGTTTGCTACGCGAAACAGAACCTACGTACCGGCGCGCGCGATCTGCGCGTTAATGAAGTCAGTCGCCACAGTTACGAGCAGGTGGCATTGGCGCTGCTGGTGACCCTGGCTGACCGTTTCCATCGTGGTGACCCCGCGATCAACCAGGACGAACTGGCAAAACGACTCTATGTTCCCCCGCGTTTGTGTCGTGCCATTTTAGCCCAGCTCGAATGCCTTGGTTTGATTATTGAAATCAGCAGCCATTCCGGTTGGTCCAGCTATCAGCTTGGTCGTGATGCCGATAACCTGAGCGTCGCTGATATCTACAGCATGTTACGAAATGCCGGGGAGGAGGTGTTGTACCTGTATCCCCGTCGACAAACGAAAGTTGCACTGGATACTTGCAGCCATATTGCCGGTCTGGTTGATAGCGAGTTTGGTACCGTCACACTAAAAGATCTGGTTCTGCGCAGTCATGAGGAAGACACCCATCAGGAAGTCAACGGCCCGGTTGATCGTCAGAAGGAAAAATCTGCAGATCAATCAGGGTAAGTTAAGATACTGATGTTACCGTCAAGCAGTTGGGCGTAATTGCGACCTGTCTGCCAGTCACCCAGAGCGATCACCTCGCGACCATGTTGCTGAAAAAATACCGGGACATGAAAATGTCCACAGATCACCAGATCACATGCGTCAGTTACTGCGTTTGTGCTAAACTCCTGCAACCAGGGGGTGGGATCCTGCTGTTTATGATGAGAGCGTTTTTGTTGTCCCTTGTCACTCAACCAGATGCCGAATCTCCAGACCAGATCCGGATGAATCAGGCGCGCAAGAAATTTAATCAAGGGACTGCGCCACAGTTTGCGCAGGCGTAAATAGGCAGGTGAGGGGTGAATCAGATCGCCGTGGCAGATCAAAATGTTGCGACTATCCCAATGGATCAGTGCCTGCTCGGTAATAACTGTGCATCCCAGGGTGTCGCGGAAGTAGGGGCCGATGGTAAAATCGTGATTGCCCTCAACATAGAAGAGCTTGGTTCCGCCTTCTTTAAGGCGGCGTAATTGATCCAACAGCGGTAAGTAGGCTGAAAAGACCAGGTACTCATAACCCAGCCAGAACTCAAAGATATCACCGAGTAAAAACAGGGCATCCAGATCGTGCTGCTGTTTTAACAGGCTCAGCAAGTCCTGATAGTTATCGTCTGCAGCACTACGCAGGTGGGCATCGGAGAGGAATATCGCTTTCATGGCAGCGACTATAAAGAGCCGCTGATAGCTTGTCAATCAATGATAGATGGTTGCTCAAAGGAGACCGTTATGCACTACCCAATGATTCATATCTGCTACCGGGTTATGGACCTTGCAGCATCAGAAAGATTTTATCAGGAAGCCTTCGGTTTTGAAATTTCACGCAAAAAAGATTATCCGGACGGACGCTTTACCCTTTCCTACCTGCAAGCTCCCGGTTTGCCCTTTGAACTGGAGTTGACCTATAACTATGATCAGCAACAGCCCTACGTCATTGGTGATGGCTATTCTCATCTGGCCGTTGCCACCGATGATCTCGAGGGATCGCACCAACGTCACAGCGACATGGGACTGACGGTAACCCCTCTTAAGGGGTTGACCGCAGGCAAACCGCGCTTCTATTTTGTCACCGACCCCGATGGCTTTCGGGTTGAAGTGATTCGCAATACGCCATCCTGATCGGAGAAAAGTATATGACTGCTGATAGTTTGTTTGATGCCGGCACCCAGGCGTTTGAACAGGGTGATTACCCTAAAGCCATTGAATGTTTTGAAAAACTGTTGCAGGAAAATTCAACTGTCGAAGCAACTCTAGCGCTGGCAGAAGCTTATCTGGAAAGCGGGTCACAGAAAAAGGCCTATCAATGCTTAGGCACCGCTCTGGAAAAATATCCAGAGGATATTGATCTGCTTTTTGCTCTGGCGGATTATTATTTTGAGTATAGTCGTCCCGATGAAGCCCTTAAAAGCTATCAGCAGATTATCGACCTGGATCCCCAGGAGGTTGAAGCCTATGTCTGTAAGGCAATGGTGCTGTTAAGTCGTGATGAGTTTGAGGAAGCAGTTGCGTTGTGCCAGGCCGCCTTAAAAATTCAGCCGGATCAGGGTTTTGCCCTTAACGCCCTAGGTGATATCTACGCTCAACAAGGTAAGTTTGATGCTGCCATCGATCTTTATCGACAAGCCGCCGAACTTGATCCGGAAGATTCTCAGCCCCTGTTGAATCTGGCCGATGCCCTTTACGAAGAAGGAAGACTCGACGAAGCTGAAAACTGTTGCCTTAAAGGGTTGGAACTGGACCCAAGTGTTGCTATGGGATATTTCATTCTTGGTTCAATCTGCCTTGATCAGGACCGTACCCGCGAGGCAGTAGAGCATTTTGAACAATTTTTGCGTCTGGAAAAAAGTCCTTCAGCTCAGGATTTGCGCGCTGAAGTAATGGCCGTTCTGGATGGGTTGAAGTAGCTGGATTTTCAAATAAAAAAGGCACAGGTTGGAAGATTTTCCAGCCTGTGCCTTTGCAATGGAAAAGTAACTGTGAAAATTACTTTTTCTTGCCTGCTGCGGCCCGCTTGGCGGCTTTGAGCGGATTGACTCGAACATCATCAGATTTGATGTCGATCTTTTTGTGGGTTGCAAAGTTACATAAACCCGCTGCCCATTTTGCTGCTGGATCAGGGTAGGCGGTGCAGACCTCACCAATGGTGCCGGTGACGATTCTGTTACAGCCTTGACACTGCTCAACGACAACCTTGCAACTACCACCTTCTGCGGTGCAACCGGCTTTTTTCCAGAAACTGCACTCTGTGCCGGGAAGAACTGTTTGACACTGCATCTTGTATTTCCTCCTAAAGTTTTCTTTACTACGTTCTCAAGAACGCTAACTAATATCGAACTTGTCTTTTTGAGTCAATGGTTTTTCTCGTTTATTTAGTGGTCCTGACAGAACAGCATGTTTGATGGCGTCGCAAAAACTCATCAACTGCTGCCTTGCTGCGTTTATTTCGCTGCTTCGACGCAGGTAAGTACGCCTCAGTGCTCAACAAGTGCGCGCCTTGCATTTGGCCTTTTTGCTTATCCATCCAACATGATACTTTTTGCGAAAGCATCATGTTTTATCCTTCGGCAATTTGCCGGCGCTGCCAATGAAGTGTGGTGGCCGCAACCATGATCAACATACCGATGCCAATCAGAGGCAGGCTAAAACTTCCGGTTTTATCGTAGTAGTATCCGGCTGCCAGGGGAGCAATCGCACCGGGGATGTTGGCGGAAAAAAGCCAGCCATAGATTGAAGCAACTCTTTGTGCCCCCCAGATTCTTGCCACGGATCCGGCGTAAATGACCAGTACCCCACCATAGTTGAAGCCCGTCAGGATGGCGAACAGCAGCAGGCCGCCACCGGATATCAGAATAACCGGCGTGAGAAATAAGATGGCAGCCTGGACAATAAGGTTGAGCATGACCGCCTGCACTGTGCCCATACGATCGAAGAGGCCGCCCCAGGCGACGCGTCCCGCTGCATTGGCCAGGGCAAAAAAGGAAACAGCACTGACTCCCGTCATCAGAGTCGCTGATTGGTAAAGCTCTTTAATGTTAGCGTTGACGGCAAAACCCGCAGCCAATCCGGTAAACATACAAAAATAGAGGATCAAAAAACGCTGATCACGAAATATCCAGGTCGTCTTCCGGGTGACTCCAGGTAGGCTGTATTTGAAATCAGGAGGATTTACCATGAAAATGGCGGCAAACAGGATCAACAGCGTGAAAGTCAAGCCGAAGTAGCCGAACAAACTAAACGGGGTGAAACCCCTGTCGAGCAGAAATCCGGCGACCGAACTGACCAGCGCGGCTCCCCCGCCAAAGCCGGCGACAGCAATACCGGTAACCAGGCCTTTATTCTTAGGATACCACTTCATGCAGGTGGAGATGGGTACGATGTAAGCAATTCCGGCACCAACACCGGCAATAACTCCATTGCCGATGATTGTATAGAGGAAGTTGTCTCCGCCCAATGAAGAAATAGCCCAACCGCTACCAAACAGAATGCCGCCACAGATCGTTGAAAAACGAGGTCCGAAGCGTTCAAGCAGAGCCCCGGAAAAAATCATTGTTGCCGGAAAGATAAAATAGAACAGGGTAAAAGGGATTTGGGCTTGTGCCTGGCTAATGCCGACGATATCCCGCAGGTGCAATACATAAACAGACCAGGAGTAGGTGGCTCCTAGACAAAGCTGCATCAACAATGCTGAAATAATGACCATAACGCGCATGAATTGGTCCTGATTCACTTTGAAACGAAAGAAAATATGGGATACTCTCTGTATCTGGGATAGTTTAAGACAGTAAGCAGTGAATGTTTTTTTGTCAATCAACAACGAGGAAAGGCTAATTCTGCTTGGAATTAACCGCAACCGAATGGGAATCCGTGTGTGAACGCTGTGGCCGCAGCTGTTATGAAAAGGTCTCTGTTCAGCACCGGCTCTTCGGATCCTATGTCAAGGGACGCTTTTCGTCATCCATGTCTCACTCCGGAAATAGTTCGATCCGGGATCCTGCCGGCAGATTGTCCTTATGTCGCCAGGTTAAAAAAACAACGTCCGGGGCGCAATGTTGTTGCGCCCCGGTAAGCTTTTATCCTGAATTTCAGTGGGCCTGGTGTCCTGGTGCGTGATGCAATGTTCCAGGTCCTTTTTTGCGTTGATCCTGGCGAGTCAGCGCCCCGCTGAACAGGTTTATCACGGCGTCAGCGATGGCAGCGGAATGTAGTTGCCGACCACGCTCAACCAGCACGTCCATATCCCCGCAGTGGTCATTGCCTCTTGCGACCTTCTCTCTCTGTGTCTTTAACATGGCGTGCCTCCCTTCCTCAGGTTGTGAAGCTTTCTGTTCTTCGTTAAGCCAAGAATAGATGTGGAAATATCATCAGTAAATAGATAAAATTAGACATCAGCTGTGCAAAAATAATCATCTTGGTCGTTTGAATAAGACAAAAGGGCTGAACAAGGGGAAGGACATTAATGAAACTCAACTGGGATGACATGCGGTTTTTTCTGATTCTTTGCCGTAGTCAATCCTTTGTAGCTGCCGGCGCTGAATTGAAAGTGACCCATAGTACCGTAGCGAGGCGCCTGACAACGCTGGAAAGTTCATTGCAAACACAGCTGTTTCTAAGAACGGAAAAGGGCTGTCGACTAACCCCTGCAGGTGAGCGACTTCTGCCTTACGCAGAGCGACTTGAAACCACTATCCTGCGGCTGGAAGAGGATATTTCAGGTAAAAACAATCAGCTTGCGGGGACCATCAGGATCGGTGCTCCGGATGGATATGGTAACTGTTTTCTTGCTCCACGTCTCGGAGCTTTTCAGGGGGCACACCCGGCCCTTGAGGTCGAGTTGATTGCCGTGCCCATGTATTACAGCCTGGCTAAACGTGAAATTGACATTTTAATAACGGTCCGCAAGCCGACAGAGGGCCATGTTGTTGTCAGGCGTCTGTCGAATTATCGTTTCGGCCTCTTTGCCACCAAAACCTATCTGGATCAATCTCCTCCAGTTACCTGCAAGGATGATTTGCGCGGCCACAGAATGATCAGTTATATCGACGAACTTCTGTATGATCAGGATTTGAATTTTATCAACGAATTTTATCCGGGAGGGCGCGCGCAATTCAGAAGTTCAACCCTGGTAGGGCAGAAATATGCTATTCTTGCTGATAACGGCATCGGCGTTATCCCTTATTTCATGGCACATGGTGAGCCCACCCTGGTGCCGGTGCTGCCGGATCTTTACGCCGAGAGGGTATTCTGGTTGCAGGTGAATCCCGATTCGAGGCAGCTTGCCCGGGTGCGGGCGACCATCGATTTTATTGTCAATGAAATGGAGGTAAACCGGCCGCTGTTTATGGAAATCGACTCTCCATCGGGATGACCGGTACTGCCGATCGTCATCCCCACAGGACCGGTCAATCAAGCCCACGGATGATCGATGAGCAAACTTTCATGCCATCATGTAACCAAAATGACATTCGCTCCTAACCGGTTTATTACAAGACAAGGGTACTTCCGAAGAATCAACCTTGATGCTTGCGCAACAAACATCTGGTTGGAGGGCCAAGCTAACAAACTAAAAGCGCCACATGCAAGGCGCGCCATGGTTGAACAATGAGGCGTACTAACGTACGTCGAAGCAATGAAACGATGGCGGCAACGCAGCACAGTTGGTGGGTTTTTGCGACGCCATCCACCTTCAGGAGTACAAGCTATGGAGCTGCTGTGTTTCTTGTCAATCGTCGTGATTTTCTGTGCCTTTGGGGTAACAATCCGCGCGATTGAGCACTCTTCAACGCCATGACATCCAGGTCGGTGTCTGATCTGGGTAAGCTGTGGTATAATCCGGTAAATTTTTTCAAGGAGAAAAAATAAACATGACACAGATAAAATTTGGTACTTCCGGTTGGCGGGCAATTCTTTGCGACGAATTTACCTTCAGCAATATCAGGGTTGTCATTCGGGCCATAGCTGACCATCTGGTGGAGGAGGGGATTGCCGATCAAGGTGTGGTTATTGGCTATGATGCGCGCTTCATGGGTAAGGATTTTGCCCGGGAAGCAGTACGTGTTCTGGCTGCAGCCGGAATACCATCCTTTTTGTGTGAGCGTGACACGCCGACACCGGTTATTGCTCATGAATTGCTGCGCCGAAAAGCTGCCGGAGCCATTAATTTTACCGCCAGCCACAATCCCCATACCTACAACGGTATCAAGTTCTCCCCCGCCTGGGGTGGCCCGGCACTGCCGCAGACGACCAGCGATATTGAAATTCGTGCCAATGCCCTTCACGGTTGCGATGTCCCGGTAATAGATCTGGACAAGGCGCAAGCTGAGAACCTTTATACTGAAATTAACCCGCTTCCATCTTATTTTGATACCTTAAGGGAGCTGATAGATTTTGCCGCCATCGCCGAATCGGAGCTGTGTATTGCGGTTAATCCCCTTTATGGTACTGGTCGCGGCTATCTTGACAGCCTTCTTGAGCAAGCAGGTGTCCAGGTAATTACCATCAATGCCAACCTTGATCCCTATTTTGGTGGTGAACCGCCGGAGCCTGCTGAAGCCCACATTGCTGATTTTATCCAACTGATTAAAGAAGACAACAGGATCGGCCTCGGGTTGGCAACGGATGGCGACGCTGATCGCTTTGGCATCGTAGATGGCGATGGTAGCTATATAGAGCCGAACTATATTCTCGCCTTACTGCTGGATTACATGATCCGTCGCAAGGGGTTGAGCGGTGATGCTGCGCGCAGCGTGGCAACTTCCCATTTAATCGATGCAGTGGCGGCCTATCATCAGGTCAAGGTGCTCGAAACACCGGTCGGTTTCAAGTTTATCGGTGAATATATCAGCGCTGGAAAAATCCTGATCGGCGGTGAGGAGAGCGCCGGCCTCACCGTTCGTGGGCATGTTCCGGAGAAAGATGGAATCCTTGCCTGTCTGCTCGTCGCTGAGATGGTAGCAGTTGAAAAAAAATCGCTAAAACAGCTTCTAGCTGATCTATATTCCCGAGTTGGAGAATATTATACTCGCCGAATCAATATTCGCTTGTCATCAGAACTGGAGGACAGTCTGCCGGCAAAATTGACAAATCCACCTGCAGAGATTGACGGGCGCAACATAACAGAAGTAATCCGCATTGACGGGAGCAAGTTCCTCTTTGCCGACGGTTCATGGATGCTGTTCCGTAAATCAGGGACGGAGCCGGTGGTTCGGCTGTATGCCGAAGCGGCAAGTGAAGAGGCACTGCAAAAGTTGATTGCTGCCGGCAAAAATTTTATTCTGGGTTGATCGCGCTGTTCGTCGACAAATTAAATGCTGGCAAGGCCGGGTCTTTCAGCTTCCCTGCTTTGCCAGTTCCCTTGCCAGTTCCCTGCTCAACCCTTCCAATCCACGATTCAGGGCCTTGACCAGCCCCTCGTAACTGTCATCGATGGGACGTTGATCGATATAGTGGCCAGGGTATTTTGCCCCCTTTTGGTCTGCCAGTTGCCAACGAATATCAACGTCGGTTTTTTGTCCTAATATTCCGGACATTTTTTTTACCGATATTTGCAGGGTATGATCGACCTGGCGATTGATTTGCCATGGTTTGATTACAACGGTTGATTCCGGTAACAGCAATCTTAAATTGTTGGCAATCAGGTTCAGTACCTGATCTTCAAGCGGGGTGGCCCAACGCTGAATTTCAGAAATATGAATGATGTTGTTCTGCTGTCGGGTAACAATCTGTGAGCGTTTTAAGTGTTCTGGAAATTCAGTTA
The DNA here is from genome assembly GCF_059864205.1 of Pelovirga sp. Taxonomy (NCBI): domain Bacteria; kingdom Pseudomonadati; phylum Thermodesulfobacteriota; class Desulfuromonadia; order Geobacterales; family Geobacteraceae; genus Pelovirga; species Pelovirga sp. Next base: position 8,187 of record NZ_JCBCBS010000015.1, on the reverse strand, counting down.
GTTCAATGGCAATAATGAAATAACTATCTGATAAAATGTCAGGACTGGTGGTGATGGAATCGAGTATAAAAAAATGGCTCGGTGGTGTTGATCCTTTAATCTGAACACAGGCCGAGGCCAATAGCAGCAACAGCAATAAGCTGAGATAGTGGAAAGTCCTCATCTAATCCTCCGCGGCGCGGCCACGCAAAAGAATTTGCGGGTTGCGTTCTATTTCATCGGTCAGGTAGCGCAGACTGCGCAAGGTGCGATTAAGTTCCTGCATGGTCATGCTGAACTGTTGCAACAGCGATGAGTCGTCGGCGGCCAGCGATTCGATTTGATCCATGGCAGCTGTTACTTTGTCGGACGCTTTTGTAAATGCATCCATGCCCCGATCAAAAGATTGTGCCAGGGGGTCGACACGTTGCTCTATGATGTCAAGAGTGTGCTTAGCTGCCTTCAGGGTGACATCGATCTCTTTGAAAGCCTCTGCCAGGGTGGCATCAATGCCGGCCAGGGTTAGCTGCGAGGAGTCCAGGGTTGCATCAGCCTTGATTAGGAGCGCTGGAATGTTGTTGTTCAGCTTGGTCAGTAACTCATTCAGCAAGACGGTAGTGGTATCGAGCTGTTCAACTGCATTGTGCAGATGCGAGGAGTTTAGCAGTCGTTGCACGCCATCAGCGGATTGCATGAGTTTGTCGACCAGTTGTTGCCAGGGGAGCTCTTCAAAGGTTTTTGTCAGCTCTGCCAGACTTGAACTGATGGCCGGAATTTGCGGATAGTCGCTGGGCAGGTCAACCCTTGATACCGGCGATGCTGGAACCATGTCCAGATTAACAAACAATTGTCCGGTAACCAGGCTGTCAAGTTGCAACTGGGCCCGTAATCCTTCGGTGATCAAAGGCAAAATTGGGTCTTCAGCCTGAACGCTGGTTTTGAGTGTCTCAAAAAGCCCCTGTTCGGATCCTTCTGCCCTGATTTTTTTTGGATCGAGTTCGATCACCACGGGGATGTGAAATTCCAGATCGCTGGGGCGAACCCTGATACTGATTTCTTTGACCTGACCGATTCTGACTCCACGAAAACGTACCGGTGATCCGACATTTAAGCCTTTAACCGAACTCTCAAAATAAATGACGTATCGTCTGGTTTCGGTAAAAAGACCCCCTGGACCAAAAAAGGTCAACCCCACAACAATCAGGATAATTGCGCCGATAACAAAAATGCCAATGGTGCGCGGATCAACTTTTTTTCTGGTGTTCATGGTTTTCCTTTAATCCCTGAAGTGCAGCAGCATCAACCGCTACGGGTCAGAAAGTTGCGTACTCGCAGGTCTGAAGATTCCTTTAGTAACTGTTGCGGTGCCCCTGACGCAATCATGGTTTTTTCATCGGTATCAAGAAAGATGGCCGTATCGCCTACCGTAAATATACTGTCGAGGTCATGGGTGACCATTACAATGGTGGTGCCCAGGCTGTCACGCAGTTCAAGGATGAGTCGATCAAGCAATTTTGCGCTGATCGGATCGAGTCCGGCTGAAGGTTCATCGATAAACAGAATGGCTGGGTCCAGGGCCATGGCCCGGGCAAGGCCGGCGCGTTTGCGCATCCCGCCACTGATTTCTGAAGGGTAATAGTCTTCAAAACCGGCCAGGCCAACCAACGCCAACTTGTAGGAAACAACTTTAGCGATCCGGGCTGAGCTTAAAGATGTGTATTCTGACAGGGGCAATGCTATGTTTTCACCCAGAGTCATGGAACTGAACATGGCACCACTCTGATAAAGAACGCCACTGCGACGGATCATCTGCGTGCGCTCTTCCGCGTTACTGGTCCAGATGTCGATGCCATCAATCAGGATTTCTCCCGTGGCCGGCTCCATCAGGCCAATCAGATGTCTTAACAGCGTGCTTTTACCGCACCCGCTTCCGCCCATGATAATAAATATTTCTCCACGCTTAACACTGAAATTGAGATTCTGTTGAATTACCGTATCAGCATAGGCCATGGTCAGATTTTTCACCTGAAGATGAGGTATCTGTGACATTAAACCCCCAGTACCTGACAGATAACAGTAATTACCGCGTCGGCAACGATAATCAGTACCAGGGAGGTGACGACAGCACTGGTAGCAGCAAAACCTACCGCTGAGGCACTGCGTCCACATTGCAAACCACGAAAACAACCGGCTGTGGCGACCAGAACGCCAAAAACGGCTGCCTTCATGATCCCGATAAGGAAATGCTTTAATTCAACAAAGGCCTGTATCTGCAGGTAATACTGAGAAAAAGAAATATCAAAGAGGCCTGCACTAACGATAGCGCCGCCAAATATGCCCATAAAAATAGAATAGACACATAAAATCGGCATGGTGATACATAGCGCCAATAGACGCGGTAAGACGAGAAATTCCACAGGGGAGATCCCCATCGTTGTCAGGGCATCAATTTCTTCATTAACCTGCATAGTGCCGATTTGAGCAGCATAGGCCGAACCGCTACGTCCCGCCATAGTGATTGCCGTCATGATTGCACCCATTTCTCGCGCCATGCCGAGACCAACCAGGTTGGCGATGAAAATTTCGGCACCAAAAAGACGCAACTGTACAGCTCCAACAAAAGCCAGAATCATGCCGACCAGGGTGCTGATCAGAGTAATAATCATCAAGGCAGAAGGACCGGCCGCCTCGATCTGATAGAACATATCGGCAGTGCGCAAACGTGCGCGGCCGCGCATCAGGTTATATGTCCCTTTGCACAGTTCACCAACAAAAGTCAGCATATCGTTCCATGAACGATGCGTCTCAAGAGTAACATTGCCTATTTTAGCCAGGACCGGTTGCCCCAAGATAGCGCGGCGCGAATCTTTACGCTCAGGAACAGCATAGGCTAGATTCAGCAGTCGTTTGACTCCCTGGGGCAGGTTTGTTTTGTCAACCGGGATGTTTTTATGTTCACAGCGATCGATTAATTCAATAAGAAAAGTCATCAGGCCGGTGTCCCAGGTAATAAGTTGCTCTGTGTTGAACGAGACAAAAGCCGCTTTGACGTTATCAATATGACTCAGAAGGGGATAAATGTCAGGAACGCCGGCAGTGAAAGACCAGTCACCGGTCAAATGTAGCAATAAACCATTGTCGATGGGGGCGAGCGTGTATTTTGCGTTAGCTGACTCAGTCATGGCAGGCCTGTTATTGTGGAGGATCTGTCACAATAACTATCAATTTACCATGTTACTGGTTGCGTAGCCAGTTGGTTCAGTCCCAATGGTGTAAAAAACGTTGTCAGTGCGGCATTCATCAGCTTTCGATATGCCGCATATCCAAAGAAGATACCTGATTTCTGCCACTGCTTTTTGACAGCATGAGGGCCTGATCGGTAGCCAAAATCAATTCGTCCTTAGTAACCTCCCTGGTTTCCGGGGTGGTTGTTGTCAGGCCGGCACTCATGGTTACGTATATGATCTGATCCTGATGATTGGTAGCAATTCCCTCAATACAGCGGCGCAGTCGTGACGCAAAGACTCGTGCCCCTTCAACGCCGGTTTCAGGAAGAATGATCGCAAACTCATCACCCCCGTAGCGCGCAACAATGTCGCAGGGGCGCACGGCGGAGGAGACTGCTTTGGCAATATTCATCAGGATCACGTCCCCCGCTGGATGACCATAACGATCATTGATCTTTTTAAAATGATCAAGATCAAAGAGGATGAGGGAAAGGGATGAGTGATAGCGTTTTGAACGTGATAGCTCCTTGTCCAGGGTTTGATGAAAATAACGATGATTATAGAGACCGGTAATGCCATCTCGGTAAACAAGTTCACGCAGACGTGCATTGCTCTCCTTAAGCCGGCATGATATGCGTTCTGCTTTTACCCGCGCAACGTTGAGTTCCAAAACCATCTGTTCCTTGCTCAGGTTGATCCGCGTTAATTCCGCATTGGCTTGCTGTAGCAGAACTGAATAAGGCACCATCTCATCTGATTTAATCTCAAAAAATTTTATAATTTCATTGCTTTTGGTCGCAGCTTCATCGAGTAACCGATAGGTCTGTTGCTCTGTCAGTCCGAAATGTTTACCAAGCAATCCCTGCAGTATCGGCGCGGTGGTAACCGCACCATAGTCACGACACAAAGAAGCAAGTTGTCCAGCAAAATAGAGAATTTTAGCCGTTTGTTGATGATCGTCAGGGGCCCGATCAGGGCAGGGATGGTACAGGATCGGTTCACAAATGTCATCTGCGAGGTTCCAGTGGTTCAAAAGTGCATAGCCAACCTGGCTATGGTTGAAACCATAGAGGTTGTTCTCGGCCTCGATAAGACTGTCATTGTCGTCCGATTCATTTATCAGATTGTTGTACATGTCGCCTTTAGCTTGTGAAATAACCAGGATACCGATGTCTTTAAGCAGGCCGGTAACAAAAATATTATTATTTTGCTGGTTCAGTTCACGCGACAAAAGCTCTGCGGATACAGCTGTTGTAACGGATTTTTGCCAGAATCGATCCATATTAAAGCCGGAATTCTCATTGCTGCGGTAATCTGAAGAGATGACAAATGAGAGAGCGATGTTTTTGATCATATCGGTTCCCAGGACAACCATGGCTCGTTGAATATTGGATATATTGCCTTGAGAGTAGAACATTCCGGAATTTGCAATCTTGAGCATTTTTGCCGTTAACGCCGGGTCTTTAGCAATTACATCGCCCAGCGCCGTGAGTGGTGCCTCGTCTTTTCTGACAGCATTTAGGATATGAACAGCAATGGCAGGTGGGGATGGCAATTTGAGATTCTTCTCAATCATCGTGATGATATTTTTGTGCTGAAATGTTGTATGCATGGCATTATCACCAGTCTTGTGACGTTCCGAATAGCTCATCATTGGGTCCAGATCATAAATAGTTAAACTTTAATAATAATATCAGCTCAATATATGTCAAGACAATAAATCTTGCTACTGGACAGGGGTATCCGCACTGGTTACTATAAACGCGATTTTGCCCGTTAAAAAATATGGGTAATGACCATTGTCATTGCTTTCAGGCCTGACTGGCTCAACTTCTTTTCTCTGGATTGCAGATGCTACTAACAGAATGCCCTATTTTAATATTCGATGGTGCTTGCGGAACAAACCTGCAGCTTTTTGATATCTTGCCTGGGGAATGGAACGATTGCGAAGGGTGTAACGAACTTCTCAATCTGACCGCTCCACACCATATTGCGCGCCTGCATTCCGAGATGCTCGCTGCCGGGGCTATGGTGCTGGAGACTAACACCTTTGGCGCTTCGCGCATCGTATTGGCCGAATATGGCCTGCAGGACAAGGTGCGGGAAATCAACATGCAGGCGGTTGAGATTGCCAGGCAGGCTATAGCCGGTCGCGAAGGACGTTTTATTGCTGGTTCTGTTGGGCCCGGGACCAAGTTGCCATCCCTTGGCCACATCGATGTTGACGGCTTAAAGAGTGCAACAACCGAACAGATTGCCGCCTTGCTTGATGCCGGCGTTGATTGCCTGATTATTGAGACCTGCCAGGATATGCTGCAGACCAAAACCGCCGTAATTGCGGCCTTTGAAATGCTTGAAGCCGGTGGATTGGAATTGCCGGTACTGGCGTCGGTGACCATCGAACAGCAGGGAACGATGCTGGTCGGTAGCGATATAGCTGCGGTTGTTGCCTCCCTGGAACCCTTCCCCTTGCTGTCTTTGGGGCTGAATTGTGCGACTGGACCTAAAGACATGGTATCCCATGTTCATTATCTCAGCCAGCATTGGCCTGGGCGCATTTCGGTGATTCCGAACCAGGGGATGCCCGAGGTTGTCGATGGTAAAACTCATTACCCCTTAGCGCCGGAAGATTTTGCTGAGCAGATGTGGCGCTTTGTTACCCAACAGGGGGTCAGCATTGTTGGTGGTTGCTGTGGCACCAGCCCGGCCCATATCGCTGCTTTGACAGCGCGGCTTGGCGGCGTTACCCCGGCCCAGCGGGAGGTGACGCGATGAAAGCTTCTGTTGCCAGCCTTTATCAGGCCGTCGAATTGCATCAGGAAATCCCGCCACTGTTGATCGGCGAACGTTGTAACCCCAATGGCTCCAAGGCCTTCAAAGAGGCGCTGATCGCTGAAGATGATAACGCCTGTCTGAAAGTAGCTCTGGATCAGGAAGCCCGCGGGGCCCAGGTGATTGATCTGTGTGTTGCCTATGCCGGGCGTGATGAATTGACCGACATGAACCGTTTGACGCGCCTGTTTGCCGGATCCTGTAAAGCCCCGCTGATGTTTGATTCTACCAGCCCCGACACCCTTGAACAGGTTCTGCCGCTGTATCCGGGGCGCGCTATTATCAATTCCATTAACCTGGAAGATGGTGGCGCCAATCTTGATCGAATCTGTAAAATGGCAAAAAAATTCGGTGCTGCGGTGGTTGCTCTGGTGATCGATCTCGAAGGGATGGCTCTGACCTGTACCAGAAAAGTGGCAGTTGCTAAAGAAATTTATCATCGTGCCGTCAACCTCCACGGCTTGCGTCCACAGGACCTGTTGTTCGATCTGCTGACCTTTACCGTCGGCTCCGGTGATGAGACCATGCGTCGCTCAGCGATTGAAACCCTTGAGGCGATCAAGCTGGTGCGCCGTGAATTACCGGGCGTTGGCTTTACTCTGGGTGTCAGCAATATCAGTTTTGGGTTGCGCCCGGCAGCGCGCAAGGTTCTCAATTCGGTTTTTCTGCATGAGGCGGTTGAAGCCGGGCTCAATACCGCTATCGTTGATGCGGCCAAGGTGTTGCCATATTCAGCTATCAGCGAGCAGGACCGGGAAATCTGTTACGATTTGCTTTTCGATCGTCATCCTGATGCTTTGATGGCTTTTATCGATTATTTCGAGCAAGCTACTGATAAAGATCAGGATGAGGACGCCCCACCGTTGCGTCTCGAAGAACAGTTGCGCCATAAGGTACTTAAAGGCGACAAGGATGGTCTTGAAGACCTTCTGGCCGAATTGCGTGGGCGCTGGAAACCCCTGGATATCGTTAATCGCCTGCTGGTACCGGCGATGCGCGAAGTCGGTGATCTCTTCGGTCGTGGCGACTTGCTGCTGCCCTTTGTTCTGCAATCCGCGGAGGTCATGAAACTCAGTGTGGCGCTGCTCGAACCCTACATGGAAAAAATCGACCAGGACGGGCAGGTCAAAATATTGCTCGCCACCGTCGCCGGCGATGTCCACGATATCGGCAAAAATCTGGTTGATATTATTCTCACTAATAATGGTTACAAGGTCTTCAATATCGGCATCAAGGTCCCGGCCGAAGAAATAATCGCCAAAGCCAAAGAGTACCAGGTCGAGGTTATCGGCCTTTCCGGTCTACTGGTCAAATCAGCGATGCTGATGAAAGACAACCTGGCTCAGTTTAGCGATGTTGGTCTCAATCTGCCGGTGCTGCTTGGTGGAGCCGCTTTGACCCGAAAGTATGTCGCACAGGATTGTGTACCACAATATCAGGCTCCGGTGGTGTACTGTGCCGATGCTTTCGATGGCCTCAAAGCCATACGCGCCTTTGAAGCCGGAGAGTTGATATCAACAAGCTGGTCTGAAAGCGCCATAGCACCTAATCGCCCCGGTGCGCAAACCACCGTGATTGATCGTCAGTGGGAGTGTCCGCAGGTTCCTTTTATCGGTGATCGTCAAGTGCTGGATATCAACCCGGAAAAACTCTTTGATTATCTCAATCAACCAGCCCTGTTCCGTGGTCGTTGGGGTTACCGGCGCGGGAAATTAGCCAAAGAAGACTACGAGCGTCTGCAGCAGGAAACGGTGTTGCCCCTCTATGAGCGGCTAAAAAATGAAGGCTTAGGTGAAGGCTGGTTCGAGCCGAAGGTTACTTATGGTTACTTCAATTGTTTCAGTCGTGAAAACCAACTCATCGTCCAGCATGCCGGGCAGGACTACTCATTCGATTTTCCGCGCCAGCAAAGCGCTGCCGGTTTATGTATTGCCGATTTCTATCACAGTCAGGAGGAGGGAGGGGACAAGGTTGGTTTTTTTGTCGTGACCCTTGGCGAAAAACTGGCGCGGGTAACCTACGAACTCTATGCTGCTGACAGCTACCACGATTACCTGATGCTCCATGGCCTGGGGGTGGAACTGACTGATGCCCTGGCCGAATACTGGCATGAACAGATGCGCATCGAGATGGGGATTCAAGCCGGCCA
>NZ_JCBCBS010000163.1:0-1984 GCF_059864205.1 Pelovirga sp. | reverse complement strand
TATCCGCGTTTTGCATGAAAGAATGGATCTGGAGGTCCATCTTTAACATATTCTGACTTCTGTTTTGATACATGCTTTGACCAAAACCATCTTGACGCCCCCGATATAAACCCACTCCTTGATTTTAGTGGATTTTCTCGTAACCCAGGGTTTGTAGGAATCACTTGCTTCCGCCAAATCCACACGCGACATTCGATGCGAGAGGATAAATAAGAAAGTAATTTTTTATCCTGATGCTTTGACAGGAAAGAATCCGAAACTTATTGTCGAGAGTCAGCGTAATTGAGCAGTGAGGCCGAATGACCAGCGGCCCGCTTTTATTCCCGAACTTGTGGCCATTGCCGGGCGGTATGCACCAAAGCCAACACCCACACCGTGTGTCCGTCGATCTCGTATACCAAGCAATAGTTTTCATGCGGTATCAGCTCACGGGTGCCTGGAACCCTTCCTGCTTTGCCCATCTTAGGATGCGTGGCTAGTCGCTCAGCAGCACCGCTAAAAAGCTCATCCATATGGACAGCCGCTCCGGGGTTGTCGACCACGATGTAGTCCCAAATATCAGCGCGGTCTTGTTCTGCTTCTGGCGTCCAGATAACGATCATGCCTGGCCTGCCGCTACCTGGTTACGCCTGGCAGCGAACACGGCCTCAACTTCATCATTTGATCGACCACGATTGGCACGCATCGAGGCGCGACCGGCTTCGACCTTGCGACGAAGATAGTCGTCATATTCGCGTGCCAGACGGCGTTGTTCGATGTAGTCGCGCATCAACTCGCGCATGACCTGAGACGCTGGTCGATCTTCGCCGGCCGCCTCGGCCATGAATTCTGCGCGCAGTTCCGGCTCCAGCTTCATCGTGAAAACAGCTTCTTTTGACATAATGCGCTCCTTTGCAAAAGTACTAACATAGTATATACAACCTTAGTACCTTGCGCACGATAAATCGTTGGTACTGACAAACAGGACGGCTATTGGCCGGCAGGGACAAGATTCTGTGTCGTAAAATTTATCTTTTAAAACCATATAACGACCAAAACTAACCCCCTAAGGTGGGTCAAAATTGGACGCCGGTGGTGGGTCAATTTTCAATGCCGACTGACAGCTCTCGCAAAAAATATCAATTTGGCTGAATCAGCACAAAGCGCCGGCTGCAGGGCGCGCGATTATTGTGCAATGAGGCGTACTTGCGTACGCCGAAGCGGTGAAATAAGCGCAGCAACGCAGCAATTGACGAGTTTTTGCGACGTTATCACATAGTAAATGTGTTTCCGACAAACAATAGATGTCGAAAGATTTTACATTAACGTCGAACTTTTTTACATTAACGTCGAAAATATTTACATTTTTCGTAAACCAACCCTAATCCCCATGAACTTGAATAAATACAACTACTCGACTTCGCGTGATTAATTAAATTTTTACAATTATGGCATGTTTTTTGCATTTGTCAATGTGTGATCATACTGACCCGACGAACTCCATCTGCCGAGCACACAACCAGAGGTGCTCACCACCAGCAAGGAAAGGGGATCGACATGATCACGCGGATTGTTAAGGTTGTTGCACTCTTTGCCGGCACGTTTCTGATTCTATCTTCACACATAAACGCTGCCATCATCTACGACGCCGGCCCACTTGTATTCGAAAGCAGCGGACAAAGCATGTGGGATAGCGGCACGGCCTTCCGCAAGGAAGAATCCGTTTTCCTGGGCACCCAATGGACGGACAAAACTGCCACCATTGGCAACATTTATGGCGATGCCAACTATCAACTAACTCCTGATATTCCTGCCGTTACCGTCCCGGTCTGGAAGCCGACGCCGACATGGTCCAATCCGTTTAAGGGCTACTGGACGGACGTCCAGATCACGCCGGCAATTGGTGCGGTGACGATTGACACCCGCACGGGAGCTGAACTGAACGTACACACATCCGGGAAAGTCGGTCTCGAATTCGGCTACTCCATTGACAGCGGCTCTGTCG
>NZ_JCBCBS010000143.1:0-7056 GCF_059864205.1 Pelovirga sp. | reverse complement strand
CGACATGGACAAACTGCTCGAACGCCAGGCCAAGGTGCAGGATCAACTTGATGCCGCCGATGCCTGGGAGCTCGACTCGCGCCTGGAACTGGCGGAGGAAGCCCTGCGTTGCCCGCCCCCGGAGACCTCGATCAAGCTCCTCTCCGGCGGTGAGAAACGCCGCGTCGCCTTATGCCGTCTGCTGTTACAAAAACCTGATATTCTGCTGCTGGATGAACCGACCAACCATCTTGATGCGGAAACCGTCAACTGGCTCGAGCAGCACCTGCAGCGCTACCAGGGCACGGTAATCGCTGTCACTCACGACCGCTATTTTCTTGACAATGTCGCCGGCTGGATCCTCGAGCTCGACCGCGGCCACGGCATTCCGTGGAAAGGCAACTACTCGAGCTGGCTGGAGCAGAAGCAGGAACGCCTGCGGCGCGAGGAAAAATCTGAGAGCAAGCGTCAGCAGACCCTGCAACGCGAGCTTGAGTGGATCCGCATGTCGCCCAAAGGGCGTCAGGCTAAAGCCAAGGCGCGCATCACCTCCTATGAAAAACTCCTCGGCAATGCTGCCATGGAGAAGGAAAAACAACTGGAACTGTATATTCCGCCGGGCCCGCGCCTGGGTGATGTGGTGGTTGAAGCACAGCAGATCAGTAAAGGCTTCGGCGAGCGCCTGCTCATCGACAATTTGAGCCTCCGTCTGCCGCCCGGCGGCATTGTCGGCGTCATCGGCCCCAACGGCGCCGGCAAATCAACCCTGTTCAAGATGATTATCGGCGAAGAACAGCCCGACAGCGGCAGCTTCAAGGTCGGCGAATCAGTACGTCTGGGCTATGTCGACCAGAGCCGGAAACTCAACCCTGACAAAACCATCTGGGAAGAGGTCTGCGATGGTCAGGATATTATCCAGATGGGTGGCGTTTCGGTCAATTCCCGCGCTTATGTCGCCCGCTTTAACTTCTCCGGCTCGGATCAGCAGAAAAAGGTCGGCGTACTCTCCGGCGGTGAACGTAACCGTGTTCATCTGGCCAAGATGCTGCGCGAAGAGGCCAACGTTCTGCTGCTGGACGAACCAACCAACGATCTCGATGTCAACACCCTGCGGGCATTGGAAGAAGGACTGGAGAACTTTGCCGGTTGTGCGGTCATCATCAGCCACGATCGCTGGTTTTTAGACCGCATCGCCACCCATATTCTCGCATTTGAAGGGGATTCACAGGTGGTGTGGTTTGAGGGGAACTATTCCGATTACGAAGCCGACCGCAAACGTCGCCTCGGCAAGGAAGCCGATCAGCCACACCGGATCAGGTATCGTAGTTTGACCCGGCAATAACAAATTCAGCCAACAAAAGCGGTTGTCCACGGAAAAGCCGACTTTATTTCTTCAACCTGCTCCGGCAAGTAACTGATGGTTGCGCCATGCCCCCACACCGGTCCCGGCCAGGCCGGGTCATCTTTTCGTCGACCGACATGGTGCAGGTGTAACTGGCTGACCACATTACCCAATGCGCCGACATTCAGCTTATCAAACTGCAAGTGGTCCGCCATCCACACTGATAGCTGATGACTCTCGCGCCATAACTGATCACGGTCGGCATGGTCTAGTTGATGAATTTCAGTGATACCCTCACGTCTGGGTACCAGGATTAACCAGGGGTAATGGGCGTTGTTCGACAGCAACAGCTCACACAAGGGCAGGCTTGCAACCGGAAAGGTATCGCGCTGCAAACGCTCATCGAGTTTGAACATGGAATGTCCTTTATGGTGCGGCAAATAAACAGCCTGTCCTCCCCGAGGGCTGCTGTCGGAAGTGACCGGCTGTTACAGGTTGGAAACCCTGGATTCCGGCCTGCGCGGGATTGACGCCCTGTTGATTGATTAACCTCCGAAGCAATAAGTATTGTTCAGATTCGTTTAATCAACCAGCACTGGTGAATCCGTGGATTACGAGCGAAATCCGCAGGCAGGGTCGCAGCTGTGATGTTTTCCAGGGAAAGATCGTCAAAAGCCGCGCCCGCCATCTGGAAAGTGCGCAGGTTGGTAGAAAAAATCAGTTGTCCCTCATCAGCCAGCAACCTCAAGGTATGGCGCAGCAAGTCAACATGGTCACGCTGCACATCAAGGGTTGTCGCCATCGATTTTGAATTGGAGAAGGACGGCGGATCGAGAAAGATCAGATCAAAGGCTCCAACGCACCGAGTCTGCGCCTGTTCAAGCCAGGCCAGGCAGTCGGCCTGAACAAACTCCTGCCGGTTGCCGGCAAAACCATTCAGTTCGACGTTCCTGCGCGCCCAGTCAAGATAGGTGCGCGACATATCGACCGTTGTCGTCGCCGAGGCACCTCCTTTAAGGGCGTGAACCGTCGCAGCGCCGGTATAACCAAAGAGGTTGAGAAAACGCTTGCCGGCCGCCATGGACTGTATTTTCCGGCGCGTCAGGCGGTGATCGAGAAACAGCCCGGTATCGAGATAATCGGTCAAATTCACCAGAAAACGGCAGTTGCCTTCGTGCACCTCTTTCAATATCCCGCGGCGGGCCTGCTTTTCGTACTGGTCGCTACCCTTTTGCTGCCGGCGGACTTTCAGATGAATCTGATCCGGGGTAATGTCCAGTACCCGCGGCAGGGCGACAAGAACATCGCGGATGCGCTCGGCGGCCTTGTCCGCGTCGATGCTGCTCGGCGCGCGATATTCCTGCAGATGCACCTCGTCACCATAAAGATCCACCGCTACCGCGTATTCCGGCAGATCGGCATCGTATAAGCGGTAGCAATCGATCCCTTCACGCTGGGCCCACTTGCCAAGTTTCTTCAGGTTTTTACGCAAGCGGTTGGCAAACATCTCGGCACCGGCAGACAGGGGCTTCTGTGCCACCCGTTGCGCCTTCTCGGTCAGGGATTGCCAGTGATTGTCTGCACTTAAAACAAACTGCAGGAGCTGACATTTCAACGCGCCGTTATAGAGCACATGAATCTTGTCGGCGCGCAGGCCGATGGCACGGCCCAATTCCTTCTCACTGGTAATCACCCCGCCGTGCCACCCCCGGCACTGCTGCGCCATGACCTGACCAAGCTGGTTGTACAGAGGCGTCAGCTCAGCGCTGTTGCCGAGACGCTCGCCGTAGGGGGGATTGGCAATCAACAGGCCGCTGCGAACGCCGGCCGGGGGAATAAATTCCTCCAGACGGCGACGCTCAAAATGAATCAGCTTGTCCATCCCCGCCTGGCGGGCATGATCCCAGGCCGCACGAATCGCCCGTGGATCGGCATCATAACCGACAATCGGCACCTTCAGCGTGCCGACGCCGACCAGATGTTTCTCATCGGCAGCCTGTCGCACCTCCTGCCAGACGCTGGCGTTGTGCTGTTTCCATCCCAAAAACCCGTAGTAGCTGCGCAACAGCCCCGGAGCCGTGTTGGTGGCCATCAGCGCCGCTTCCAACGGCAGCGTACCGGAACCGCAGAGGGGATCCACCAGACCACCGCCGGCTGCGCAAATCTGCGGCCAACCGCAACGCAGCAGCATCCCGGCAGCGAGGTTTTCCTTCAGCGGAGCATGGACGCCGTCTATGCGGTAGCCTCGACGGTGCAAACTTTCACCAGACAGATCAAGGCTCAAACTTGCCTGATCCTGATAGAGATAGAGATTCAGGCGAACGTCAGGGCGCTCGAGGCTCACAGATGGACGTGCCCCGGTGCGGACCCGGAATTGATCGACGATAGCGTCCTTGGTTTTCTGTTCGGCATAGCGCGAGTGATTTATCTGCGATTTACTGATGGCACAATCGATCGCCAGGGTCGAATCCGCATCCATATGCTCCGACCAGTCGACGCCCTGGACCCCGGCATATAGTTCATCGGGATCATTCGCAGCAAACTGCGCCAGCGGCAGCAAGACCCGACTGGCCAGGCGCGACCACATACAGATCCGATAGGCATCCGCCAGGCTCCCTTGACAACTGACCCCGGCCCGTTGCTGCTTGACCCCAATCAATCCAAGGCTGATCAACTCCTCAACCAGCAGTGGTTCAAGTCCGAGGGCGGCGGTAATAAATAAAGGGTGATTTTTATTGTTCATAATGTTCATATGCGGCGGATGTCCAGCCCCTTGTCCCCTAAGTTTTCATTCGCCCGCTTCAGTGCCGACTCACCCGCCAATACCGCCACGGCGCTCTCGCCGTCTTGCAGGTAGCGTTTGGCAACCTGGATCAGGGCAGAGGCATCAACCTTGAGCAGTTGCCGGCGGAAGCCGTTTCGCATGTCCAGCGTAATCCCCCGGCGTAAACAGGCAAATTCGTTGGCGGCCAGACCAGCCGGCGACAGAGGTTTATCGAGATCACTGAACACCGCCAGAATCGCCTCTTCGACGGAAACAGGATCGAATTGACCACGGATGACCCAGTCAATGGCGTCATCAAACACCTGCAGGGTACGCTCCAGGTGCGGATCACGATAGGACATGAGGCTGAACAAGCCGGCGCCACTGTTGTGGCCGGCCATACCACCATAAGCCCCCCCCTTCTCACGGATTTCCCGATGAAGAAACTCCGCTCGCAGCAGACGCGCCAGCACCGTCAATGGTGCGCTGTCAGGATCACTGTAGGGGACGGTTTTAAACACGCGGGCGACATACTGTACCGGCAGGGACCAGACCAGACCGTGGCGCCCCGGTTGCCGATTAAAAGGTTGACGTGCCGCAGGGGCTACCTGCGCGGAGCAACTCAAGCCCTCCAACAGTGTCGCCAGAGCACCTTCGAAACAGGAAAAATGCTGTTCTTCGACGGCGACGGCCACCTGCAGCCGCGCCGGGCTAAACAGGGATTGGGCAATCGACGTCAGCATCGCAGCCAACTCGCCCAGGTCATCAATTGATTTAGCGGCCAACTCACGCACCAGCGCAATCTGCGACAATCCCGACCATTGTTCGCGCCGTTTCGCGGCGGAAGAAAGCCCGGCGGCGGCCATGCGAGCGGCATAGGTATGCCCGGATTGCGGCACCGAGTTTTCCATCGAGACCTGCATCTGACCAAGAACCTTATGCAAATGATTCAAGTCAGAAAAGTCAGGCGTCAGCACAAAGTCCTGCAACAGCCCAAACAGCGGTACAGCATTGCGGATCAGGGCTTTGCCTTTAAGTTCAAAACCGACGTCAAACTGATCAAGATCGGCAGGATCATCGAGCAGTGATGTCCGTGCGGAAATGCCGCCGGTAACCGCTTCCATCGCTTCAGCCATTTCCAGATAAGTGCGTCCGCCGGCACCTATCTGGGTGAGCAGGCTGCTGAACACCGGCAGATAGTTCAACTGTTCTGCGGTCAATCCGGCGATGGAAAAATTCAGGGTCACATAGCCGATGCCGTTGGTCGGCTGATCGAACCAGTAGGTAGCGACCTGACTGTGGTCAACTTTTCGGACGGTCACCGGCGTTTCCTGCGCCGGGATGTCAGCAAGGGTCAAGGTCGGCAGACAGGACAAATCCTCCGGTGCTTCCTGCGCATCTTTAAGCTGTTTAGCTTCTGCCACCAAACTCTGCCGATCTTCTTCGGTGAACTGCTGCTGCCTGGCATCAAGAGTGGCACGGATCGCCGCTTCCTGACGCGCCCCCATGTCAACATCGGGCTGTAACACCAGGGTGATGCGGTGGGGGTTATCAAGTAGCCATTTACGCATCAGCCCCTCGAAAAAACCACCCTGTTCCACTTCCTTACGTAACCGCCCCAACTGCTCGGAAAAATTCAGCACATCCAGCGGATCGCCACCGTGCAGCCAGGGGCCGAACAAGCGCATCAGCAATAACAGGGAATACGGGTAAGAATCGCCGCTTACCTCGCGGGTTGAAAACTCAAGGCGATGGATAGCTGCCTCTATCCGCTCGGCAGCAAACCCTGTCCGTGCCACCTGCTCCAGGGTTTCAATAATCAGTTTTTCAATCGCCTGGCAATGCTGTGGCTCGGTGCCCTGCAACCCGACCGAAAAGAAGGTATTACGGTAATCATCGTGATAACCGGTGGCCGGGGTCAGATTGGCACCCAGACCCGAATCCAGCAACGCCTTGTACAAAGGAGCGGCCGGTGTTCCCAACAACAGTGCGGACAACAGATTCAACGACAAGCGCTCATAACTGTCATTGATATCGACCGTCAGCCACGCTAATTGTACCATTGTACGTTTTTCCAGGGGTTCGCCCGGATCAAGGGGATAAAACTCGCTCACCTTGATAGGCTCTGGCAGGTGCTGCTCCAGCGGCACTTCACTGTCGGGATCAATCCGCTCAAAACGCTGCAGCACCCGGTCTTCGATAATACCCAGCAGTTCAGCCAGATCAAGGTTGCCGTAACTGAAAAACCAGGCATTGCTCGGATGATAATAACGCGCATGGAAGTCGCGCAGCTGCTGCCAGGTCAGGGTCGGGATGTCTTCCGGCTCACCGCCGGAATTGTGACGATAGGTGGTGGTTGGGTAGAGATGACGGGTCAGGCGCCGGCCTAACAGGGACGAGGGGTCGGACATGGCCCCCTTCATTTCGTTGTAGACCACCCCCTTATATTCCAGCGCTGATGAGGGGTTATCCATTTCGGCGAATTCCAGACGATGCCCTTCCTGGCGGAAGTCCCGTTCGAGCAAACGCGGGAAAAAGGCCGCATCCAGATAAATATCCAGCAGGTTATGAAAATCCTTGCGGTTCATGCTGGAGAACGGGTAGAGGGTCCAGTCACTGGCGGTCATGGCGTTCATGAAACTGTTGAGGCTGCGCTTGAGCATGGAGAAAAACGGATCGCGCACCGGAAAACGCTCCGAACCGCACAGCACCGTGTGCTCCAGGATATGCGCCACGCCGGTCGAATCATCCGGCGGGGTACGAAAGCCGACGCCAAACAGCGTATTGTCATCATCGCGCACCAGATGCATAAAACGCGCACCGGTTTTCTCATGGCTCAAGCGCACCATGGTTGCATTGACATCGGGCAAATCATCAACCTGGTCGACAACAAATCCATGAAACTGCTGACCGGGGGTAAAATCGTGTTGTTGCATAAAAACTAACCTCTTTGTTGATGGTTTCAGTGTGC
>NZ_JCBCBS010000118.1:0-1723 GCF_059864205.1 Pelovirga sp. | reverse complement strand
CTCTTAAACAAATGAACATCTTGGAGCCTGTTAAATACACCGCGATTGAGATAGGGTTTAACATCAAATAGTCGATGTTCACCGGTGTCAAACCAAAGTTCCAAGCAGTAATTATCGCAGGGCTTTACCCGAATCACTAATTCCATGAAATCTCCTATCGCAATGGTTCAATGGCGTAGGGTGGAAGACCATTAACAGCCAATTCCCAATTTGCTAGCAGGGAATCACGGTGGATTTCAATCCACGCCTGAACCAACTTGCTTTTTGTTTGAGGTATCTCCCCTGCCAGGATAGAACCATCCAAAATTGAGAAAACAGCTTCTTCTCCCTGGTATTTAGCGTGAAAATGCCGCAACTTGTGTCTTTCGTTGTCAAAAAAATAGAGACAAACATCAATTTCCTGTCACAAAATGGCTGTTACGTCACCACGATGTGCCGGTTCGGATCCTGCCTGTCATGCAGTACGCGGATAATCTCGATTTGCCCGGATCGGACTTGATAAAATATAACGTGACTTTTTACCGGAAAACTCCGTATCGCAGGTAGAAGTTCAGGGCGTTCAACACCGATATGAGGTAGCTTGGTCAGCGACCAAAACCGTTCTTTCAGGTTTTCGAGATACCTTGATGACTGGTTTTCGCCCCAGTTTCGCAGACCAAATTGATAAATGCCTCTGAGGTCATCACGAGCCGCTGGTGAGATGACAAGTTGGTGATCAGTCATGGGCAAGAACTGCCCTGAATGGCATCAAATAAGCAGTCCAGATCTTTCCTGGTTTGAATCCTGATCCCTTGCCCTTGATGAAGTTGATCTACACCGGTTTGGAGTTGCTCGCGCAGGCGAGCAAGTTTGACTTCGTAGATCCACTCCTCGTGGGTCTCCATAAACCGCAATGCTTCCCGAATGACTTCGCTGGCGTTGTTGTAGAGGCCGCTTTCAACTTTGGATTTTATTCGTGATTCCAATTCCGGGGTCAATGAGATGTGCATCGCTCTCTCCCTATCGAAGGATTTGTTCATCAAGATAGCTGAGCATACAAACATTGTCAAATATTGATATTTTTGCGTTTGGTATGAAGGGAAGAATGCCTATGTGTGGGCGGTTAAATGTTTGTGGGTGTCCTTTAGCTTTGTATTGGATGTTACGTCAACAAGACACTTTCTATTCAACAAATAAACAACGTCCCCTTTCCTTTTGCACGATGTTGTTAGATTTTCATCGCGGCCAATAGTTTTTAAATGGAGTGTATTTTGCCTGCCCCCCAATTATTCCATATTCATTTTCTCTTCAACAATTAAACAACGACCCCTCCGACTCTTGAAAGATAGGCAGGCACGTTATTTAGAAATTTAAGAGCGTCCCTAAAACCACCACCGTGTTGACGTATCATACTGAATAGTTAAGCTTCTGAAATAGAAGTAAAATTTTGCTGGAAAATTGCTTGATAATAACGTATTGTTAGGCATTCACTAACGTCCCGGCTCTATTGCCACATTGTCGATAACCGCAACCGGGGCATTCTTGTTAACCATATTTATGGGAGGTAGATGTATGAGAAAAATGTTGAGGTTTGGTTTGTTAATTTCACTGCTGATTCTCGGGCTGGTGCTCGGGGGCTGTAGTGATGGTAAGGATGGTCGCGCCGGGGTTGATGGTTCTCCGGGTCAGGATGGCCAGGATGGTCAGGATGGCCAGGATGCGACCGTGCTGATTCCTGGTACCG
>NZ_JCBCBS010000096.1:0-2297 GCF_059864205.1 Pelovirga sp. | reverse complement strand
TCTCTGTGATTGTCTCTCTGACTGACAATCCTTTCATTCTGTTCGGATTTGTTGCCCTTTTTGTCGTCTCCATCCCACTTGTTTTTATCTGCGAGGGCAGGGGATGCAGCGAGGACTCCGACGACTATCAATGCCAGGATGCGACTTTTCTGCAATGAAAAATTCTGCATGTTTTTTCTCCATTTAAAATTAATTGAACCGGACAGAAGCGTGTCTTTGATATTTTTCCGTATCAACATTGAGCAGTCATTTTATCAGCAATAAACGCACCAGTTGAAGGAACACCATATGCTTATTGCAAGGTATCGATTATCAACAACAAAATATTGATTGTGATTAACAGAGAGGCTGAGACTGCTTGTTGGATTTGCCATATTTGAGAGTTTTGTTAAATATGACGGATCCCATGAATGACCTGCTTTGATTCCGTCTCTCTTGTCTGATCATCATTGACTCGCTTTTTTTCATTCCACTGTCGCCCGCGATTACCGCCGTGGTTGCCGCGAGTGCGATTCCTGCCAGCTGCGGCCGGTGTGCGGTGGCTGCCTGGCAGTGGCCTACGGCCGCGGGCTCATCCCGTTGCGGAACAAGGATCCCGGCTGCTTCCTGACACCTCCCGCAGAGATGGGGACAGGTCTTGCCAGTGGTTGATGCGGATCATAGTGAGCTCCTTTCAGTGGGCATAAAAAAGCCCCGATCACAGGGATCGGAGCGGGGGTGATGGATGTGTTTTTGAGAAATTTAAAGCGGGCAGTCTAAGTGGGTGGCAAGTTGACCACGGTTTTGCTTGATCAGATCAGTCACCACTGAGAAATATTGACAGAGGAAGTGAAAGCTGGATAATCAGGTGCAGGAATGAAAACTTTAATGTCGATTTATGAGTTTATTTTTCCATTTTTCCTCTTCAGTCAGATTTTAGTCAGATGACGCATGTTATTATTTTGAATCACTCGGCTACGAAGAAAACTATTTTCTAGGAGGAACAATTAACATGGTTACAAAAAAGGGTTTTTGCATCGCGCTGGTTTTCTCTATTTTCTTATTTTTTTCTGCCAGTAGCTTGATGGCTCAAACGTATGTTTCAGGAAACCTAGGTTTGGTTGTGCTGAATGACGCAGATGTAAAATTTAAGGACTATGGAGAAACACCCGCTGAATTTACATTTGAAAATGGATACGGAATTCTCGTGGCCTTAGGACATGCCTATGATAGCGGCCTTAGATCGGAAGTAGAAGTCGGATATCGCGTTAATGATGCAGACAAATTAAAGTGGAAGGGTGAATATTCTGCGTACTTCGAAGATGAAAATGTTAGTGGTGATTTTTCATCTCTCTCTTTTATGGCTAATGGGTTTTATGATTTCAAGACAGAGTCAGCACTGACCCCCTTCTTAGGCTTTGGTGTCGGGCTCGCCAGATTGGATGCTGATGGAGAAAAAGATAATGTTTTCGCTTATCAGGCGGCAGCTGGTGTCTCCTATGCCATTAATACTAAAATAAGTCTTGATCTCCAATACCGTTACTTTGCCACTAGCGATCCTGAGTTTACAATTGAAGGAGAGAAGATCGAAAGTGAATATTCTACTCACAACATGATGTTAGGTCTTCGTTACAACTTCTGATTGATTTTCGGGCTGAGTGTAAAAAGGGGTTGCTCTGAGTATTGAGGAGCCCCTTTTTTTTGTGGGCCTATAGGTGTCTGTGGGTAATCTGAACAGAAGTGTCGTTATCGGTGCTCTACAGCAGTGTCCCGCCTGCGACCCCTGCAACAAAATTCCCAACTACTGCAAACCAACCAACCTACGACCAACCTAACCGTAAAATTCCACAAAAAAAGCCCCACCGCGTTCGCGATGAGGCTTCCTTTAGTTGGCATCCCCAGGGGGATTCGCCCACTGCGTCAGGCACATCACGTGCCTTCCTGCGTCGGCTCCCCTGCGCTCGCTGACGCGGCCGTCCATGGCCGCTTTTCTGACATTCAGTCAGCGCTCGCTTCGCTTCGAATCCCGATGACCAGATAAAGAAAAAGCCCCACTCCTTGCGCAGTGAGGCTTTTTCTTTAGTGGCGTCCCCAGGGGGATTCGAACCCCCGTCGCCGCCGTGAAAGGGCGGTGTCCTGGGCCAGGCTAGACGATAGGGACTTGAAACTCAAGCCCCTGCGGGAAATGACCCCGCAGGTGGTACTTTTTAAATGGTGAGCCGGACTGGGATCGAACCAGTGACCATCTGATTAAAAGTCAGATGCTCTACCAACTGAGCTACCGGCCCGTAGCAACGGAAAGCTTTTATACGTGAATC
>NZ_JCBCBS010000148.1:0-2512 GCF_059864205.1 Pelovirga sp. | reverse complement strand
TCCGCCATGAAGTCGTTGCCGTTGATCCGCACCAGCAGGGGAAAGTCCTTCCCGACCCTTTGGCGGATGGCGGCGACAACTTCCAGCCCGAAACGCATGCGGTTTTCCAGGGAGCCACCGTAGGTATCCTGACGCTGATTGGTCAGGGGCGAGAGAAACTCGCTGATCAGATAGCCGGTGCCGGCCAGCACTTCGACCGCATCAAAACCGGCCTGCTGAACGCGCCGGGCGGCGGCGGCAAAGTCCTCAATCAGCTGCGCAATTTCCGCTTCCTCCAGCGGCCGTGGCACTTCCTGGGTCAGGCGCGAGGCAATCGGCGATGGCGCTACCGGTTGCTTGCCACCGAGGAACAGGGAATGGTTGTAGCGTCCGGCATGATTCAGCTGGACGCAGGCAGCGGCACCAGCCTGTTGGATGGTTGCCGCAAGGCGGGTCAGTCCGGGTAGAAAAGCGTCGTCATGGGCACCGATATTGCCGGGTTGTCCGGCCAGGTCATCAACGGTGGCGTAGCCGACACAGATCAGCCCGGCACCACCCCGTGCCCGCTCGGCGTAGAATGCCTGCAGGCGCTCTGTGATCTTGAAGTTGCGACACATGTTCAGATGCATGGCCGGCATCATGATGCGGTTTTTTACTTTCAGGGAGCCAATGGTGATCGGTTCAAACAGTAAGTCGTGCATAAGCCCTCAGCTCAGATGGGTGCCAGTGCTGCGTGATAAAGATCGGCAACTGGTGCAAACAGACCGATGGTTTCCAGCGCTTGTCGCAGCGCATCAGGTTGATTGAGAAAGTCACGGAAAAAGACCAGCTCCGAAGCTTTCAGATAAATAGCAAAAGGCGGATATGGTTTGCCGGCAAGGAGTTCCTGAGCGACTTCGGCGACGGAGCGCGTCGGGTCGATCTGCTTGACCTTCGCGGCGCGCTCCAGAAGCTTGGTGACGTAAAAAATGATATTGGCATCGACACTGTCAATGGCATAACGATGACCAGGCAGAATGGTTTTGCCACGCAGTGTCGCGAGCTTGAGCAGGGTCGCACAATAGGCGTCGTAATTGCGGAACCGTTCATCGCTGAGCAGATCGACATCGAGCAATGGTGACTGAAAAATCCCGCGCAGCAGCACATCCCCGGTGACGGCCCAGTTGGCGCTGGTTAGAACCAGGTCGCTCTGGGAATGCCCCGGACAAGGGATCACGTCAATACCCAGATCGGGAGGCAGGTCGTCCTCAATGATGCGGTAGCGGGTCGGCAGAGTGGGAAATACCGAACCATCCTCCATGCTTGCCGCAAAGCGGCTGAGGAATTCTTTGCTGAAGCCATAAAACCGCAGCAGTTCGTACATCAATTGCAGCCGTTTTTCGTGCCGTTCGATTTTCAGGCTGTCGCGAAAAGGCAGATAGATGGTCGCCGTTGTGTTCTGTTCCAGCCAGTGCGCCAGTCCATAATGATCAATATGGCAGTGGCTGATGATGACATGACGCAGGTGCTTCAGATCGAGGTTCCGGCACAGATATGCCCTGGCTTCCGGCGCCGGCGGTCCGGTATCGAACAGGACTGCTTCGCCGGCGATGGTTGCGCTGTAACAATGGACCGGCCCGACCGGATAGGGGGTGTCCAGGGTATGTTGTTGCGGTAACATCTGCTGCTTCAAAACAGATATTTTTCTGCGTCAATGGCGGCCCGGGCCAGGGTCCGTTTGGCGGTGAGCAGGCCGCCGGCATCATATTTGCTGAAACGCCTGACCCCGGACAGGATCATGGTCAAGGTATCCCCTTCTTCGACAAAGTAGGCCGCTTTGCGGGCGGCGCTGGCCGCTTCCTCGTTGGCATTAAAGGTGAAAACTTTAACCGCTGCGGCCAGCTGTTCCTGGCGCGCCGGACTTAAGCCCGCGCTGATCTTTTCGGCACGCAGAACGGCACTTTCGATGGCAAAAATCTGAATGATGATATCCGCCGCCGCCATCAGGATTTCCTGTTCATCGGCAAGTTTCCCCATATATTTCTGAACGCCGGCGCCTGCGATAATTAGAAATAGCGTTTTCAGGTTCTGGATGGTGACTTTTTCTGTGGCAAAGGGGATGCTGGTGTCGATCTCTTCGAAGGAGGGTGTCATCAGTGATTCGAAGGCTTTCATTGCTTCGCTCTGCAGGGGCAATTCCCCTTTCATGGAACGGCGCAGAATCATCCCGGTAATCAGCAGACGGTTGATTTCATTGGTGCCTTCAAAAATCCGGTTGATGCGCTCATCGCGGTAGTAACGCTCGGCCGGATATTCGCTGCAGAACCCGTAGCCGCCGTGGATCTGGACGACTTCATCGACGGTTTTGGCCAGGACATCACTGCAGAACACCTTGGAGATGCCGCACTCGGCAGCATATTCTTCAATGGCCTTCTGATACTGTTCGTAATAGTCGGGGATCCCTTTTTCGATGGTGGCCAGTTTGTCGTCAAGCAATCCAGCCAAACGGTAAACCAGTGACTCGGAGGCATAGATGGCTGCGCTGAGATCGGCA
>NZ_JCBCBS010000084.1:0-54630 GCF_059864205.1 Pelovirga sp. | reverse complement strand
TCGGTCACCCCATCGGCGCCAGCGGCGCGCGCCTGACCGCCACCCTGCTCCGCGAGATGAAGGTCCGGGGCGAGAAATACGGCCTGGCGACCCTGTGTATTGGTGGCGGTGAAGCGGTAGCAGCGATCTTTGAGCTGATTTGAATGAAATCGCTTAACGAAAGAGCCGGAGAGAAGCAGAGCACGGAGAGAAGCAGTTTTTTTAACCAATAACAAGAACTTCTCTGCGGGCTCTCCGGCTCTGCGCCTCTGCGTTAAAAAACAACCACACAACCTCAGGAGATAACGATGAAACCGATCTATACCGAAGCAGCCAAAGCCCTCGATGGACTGGTTGGCGACAATATGACGATTGCCGCCGGCGGCTTCGGCCTGTGTGGCATTCCCGAGAATCTGATCAAGGCGCTGCGCGACAGTGGCGCAACCGGACTGACCGTGGTCAGCAACAATGCCGGGGTTGATGATTTTGGTCTGGGTTGGCTATTGCAGACCCGTCAGATCAAAAAAATGATCTCCTCTTACGTTGGCGAAAATGCTCTGTTTGAACAACAGTTCTTACGTGGTGAACTGGAACTGGAACTGACCCCCCAGGGCACCCTGGCGGAAAAGTTACGGGCCGGCGGCGCCGGTATCCCGGCATTTTTCACCCGTACCGGCTTTGGTACCGTGCTGGCGGAGAACAAACCGGTTCAGACCTTTAACGGCAAGGAATACGTGCTTGAAGAGAGCATTGTCGCTGACCTGGCTATCGTCAGGGCCTGGAAAGCCGACAAGGCCGGCAACCTGATTTTTCGCTATACCGCCAACAACTTTAACGCCGCCTGCGCCAAGGCCGGTCGCATCACTGTTGCCGAAGTTGAAGAAGTGGTTGAGATCGGCGCACTGGATCCCCATCAGATCCATGTGCCCGGCAACTACATCGACCGGATTCTGCTCAGCACCAACCTCGAAAAGCCGATTGAGCAGCGCACCCTCGCCGGCAAGATGACGATCAAGGGGTTCACCCCGGCGCGCGAGTGGCAGGCTAAACGGATCAGCAAGGAATTCACCGACGGTATGTATGCCAACCTCGGTATCGGCATGCCGACCCTGGTGGCCAACTATATCCCCGACAATATCACCATCACCCTGCATGCCGAGAACGGCCTGCTCGGTGTCGGCCCCTTTCCAGAAGAAGGCAAGGAAGATGCCGATCTGATCAACGCCGGCAAGCAGACCATCACCTGGCTGCCAGGTGCCGCTTTTTTTGACAGCGCCGAATCCTTTGCTATGGTGCGCGGCGGCCATATTGATATGTCGGTCTTAGGCGCCATGCAGGTGTCCCAATACGGCGATCTGGCCAACTGGATGATCCCCGGCAGCATGGTTAAAGGACCGGGCGGTGCCATGGACCTGGTGTCCGGGGTCAAGAAGATCGTCATCATGATGGATCACTGCGCCAAGGACGGCAGCTCCAAGCTGATGACCGAATGTACTCTCCCCCTGACCGGTAAAAATGTTGTCGATATGGTGGTCACCGACCTGGCGGTCTTTGAGGTCGATGCTGAAAAGGGGTTGACGCTGATTGAGCTTGCACCGGGCGCGACCCTTGAGTTGATCAAGGAGAAAACCGCCTGTCCGTTCCATATTGCAGACAATTTGAAGTAACAATTGTATGTAGAATTATTCAGCTCCATCCTTGCACAGGGTTGGGGATCCTGTGACAAGGGTGTCTGTCGCCATGGATGGCGACAGTCAAGCGGCCATGGACGGCGAAAAGCGTCCCTTGGCACAGGATTCCCGACCCTGTGCTGAACAATTGATACAGCAAGGAGAAACAAGAGATGACCCAACGTATTGCGGTAGTAACAGGCGCTGCCAGCGGCATCGGCCTGGCCATCGCCAAAGCGCTGGCAGGCAACGGCGCCATGGTGGTCCTGGCAGATATTAATGAAGAGGCCGGAACCAGAGAAGCAAACAGCCTCGGCGCTATCTTCATCAAGGCCGATCTCAGCACAACGGCAGGCTGTCGCGCCCTCGCCGATGAGGTGCTAAAAGCATGCGGTCGCTGCGACATCCTGGTCAACAACGCCGGCATCCAGCATGTGGCTCCGATTGAAGAATTCCCCGAGGAAAAATGGTCATTCATCATCAACCTGATGCTGACCGCTCCTTTTTTACTGACCAAATATTTCTGGCCGTCGATGCGCGAGAATGGCTGGGGGCGCATCATCAACCTCAATTCCGTCCATGGCCTGCGGGCATCGGAATTCAAATCTGCCTATGTCTCGGCCAAGCACGGCATGACCGGGCTGACAAAAACCGCCGCCCTTGAAGGTGCGCCTTACGGCATCACGGTCAACAGCATCTGCCCCGGCTATGTCCGCACCCCGCTGGTCGACGGTCAAATCGATGATCAGGCCAGAACCCACGGAATCAGCCGCGAAGAAGTGCTGGAAAAGATATTACTGAAAAAACATGCCATCAAACGGATGGTTGAACCTGACGAGCTGGGCGAGGTTGTGATGTTTCTCTGCTCCGATGCGGCGCGTTGCATCACCGGCAGTACCATGACGGTTGATTGCGGTTGGACCGCCAACTAGTTTCTGTCCGGAAACGGCCCTTTTCCGCAACCTCTGCGTCAATCTGCGGCTTTGCTTGTGCGGCGTAAAGTACTCCGCCTCCGCGCAAATCCTTGATTTCCTTGACCTTGCGAAAAATTGCTCGTTTCTGGATCAGAAACTTGCCAGTTAGCCTTCAGGATTTTCGGATGGACATTATTAAAGGGCACCATGGATAAGAAGCTTCTCGAAATCATTTTTGATAACCTCTACAACGGCATTTATGTCGTTGACGGAAAGGGTGTCACCATCGGTGTCAACAAAACCTTTGAGGAGATGTCGGGCTTTACCAACGAAGAACTGGTCGGCCGAAGTCTCTATGATCTGGTTGGCAAGGACAACTACTTTTCCGGCTCAGCCAGCCTGCTGGTACTTGAACGCAAAGCCCCGGTCACAGCAACCTACTCAACCAGCACCAAGCGTAAACTGCTGGTTAAGGGACGACCGATCTTCAACAGCAAGGGAGATATCGACTACGTCATTAATACCATCTGGGATCTGACTGTCGTGCAATACAGCAGAGAGATCGATGCCGACACGGCCAGGAATCAACTGCTCAGCGAAGATGACATCATCACCTGCAGCAACAAAATGATGGAGATCATCGACCTGGCATTGCGGGTCGCGATAACTGATTCTACCATCCTGCTGAACGGGGAATCGGGCGTCGGCAAAAGTCTGCTGGCGAGAACCATCCATCGCTCCAGTGAACGCAAAGCCAAGCCCCTGGTGCAGATCAACTGTGCCGCTATTCCGGAAAACCTGCTCGAATCGGAACTGTTCGGCTACGAAGCCGGGGCCTTTACCGGGGCTGATCACAAGGGCAAGGCGGGCCTGCTGGAAATGGCGGAAGGTGGAACAGTTTTTCTCGATGAAATCTCTGAGCTACCGCTCCATCTGCAAGCAAAATTGCTCGGAGTTATCCAGGACAAAACCTTTTTCCGGGTTGGTGGCCGCACCATCCAGCATGCTGATATTCGCTTGATAGCGGCAACCAACAAGGATCTGGTCGAACTGGTCAGCCATGGGCTGTTCCGGGAAGATCTCTACTATCGGCTCAACGTCGTGCCGATCACGATTCCGGCTCTGCGCGAGAGGCGCGAAGACATCCCCACACTGATCCACCACTTCGCTGAAAAGTACAACCGCAAATACAACAGTTATAAACGGTTTTCCCAAAGCCTGATCAATCAGCTTGTCGGCATGGCCTGGAAAGGCAACATCCGTGAACTGGAAAACCTGGTGGAACGCTGTATCGTCACCTGTGTCGGCGACCTGATTACCCCGGACAAAGCGCGGATACCGGGGATCAGCCCGGCACTTCCGAGCGGATTGGGACTGAAGGATATGCTGGCGGAACGGGAACGGGACATCCTGTTGCAGGCCCGGGAACAGTACCAGACCAGCCGGCGTGTCGCTGCGGCACTAGGAATTAGCCAGGCAAGCGCCGCGCGCAAACTTAAACAATTAAACAAGAGGAAGCATTCCTGACCCATTATTAAAACAATAAAACAAAAATAAGGCCCCTGGAAAAACAGCACTCAGAAAAAACAATGTTTTATTTGCTTGACTTCAAAAACAAAAGAAATTATTTTTTCATAAATTGGTAATGCCATTTTACCTTTTGTCCGGTATAATCTTTTACAATTACCAAGTTTTTCCCTGGCGGATTCTCCGTCAGAATATCATCAGCTGAAAAACCAAGGAGGTCACACAATGAGACAAGTTCGAATCTTGATCGGTCTGATTCTGATCCTGACCCTGGCCCTGGCGCCTAATGCCTTTGCCAAACGGGAAAAGTTCGGTGCCGACAAACGCTCCGCAGAAGTTGCACGCGAGCTGCGTACCATCAAGCCCAGTACCGAAGTTCACAACTGGCGGATGGTTATGCCCTGGAGCAAGGGCCTGCTGTTCTATGACATGGCTGTTCACTTTGCCGAGAGCGTCAAGCTGGCTTCCGGTGGTCGTTTGAACATCCGCGTCCATTCGGCCGGCGAACTGGTTGGTGCGATGGAGTCCTTTGACGCCGTCAGCCGCGGAGCTGCCGAAGTTGGTCACGACTGGCCCGGCTACTGGGCAGGCAAGAACCAGAACTTCAACTCCTTTGCTTCGGTGCCTTTTGGACTGGACAATGAAGGCTACAACATCTGGCTCTACGAGCGTGGTGGTCTGGAGCAGATGCAGGAACTCTACGGACGCTACAATCTTGTTGTCTTCCCGGCCGGCAACGGTGGCCAGGAAATGGGGCTGTTCTCCAACAAAAAAGCCAGCACCATGGAAGACTTCAAAGGCATGCGTATCCGTACCGTCGGCTGGTATCAGGACATCATGAACAACCTCGGCGCATCCGTTACCCCGTTGCCCGGCGGTGAAGTCTACCTGGCACTGGAGCGTGGCGTTATTGATGGTGCCGAGTTCAGTACCCCTGCCATCAACCTGCCCATGGGCTTTGATGATGTCACCAAGTACGTTATTTCCCCCGGCGTTCATCAACCCTCGGTTCAGACTTCAATCTTCATCAACAAGGACGCCTATAACAAGCTGGCTCCCGACTTGAAGTGGATTATTGACATCGCTGCCAAGGAAACCCAGCTCTGGGCCAACGCCTGGCAGGAAAACCTGAACATCGAGGCCGTTCGACAGTTCCAGGAAAGAGTCGAATTTGTCCAGATGAGTGATGAAGCAATCACTGACTTTGCCAAAGAAACAAAAAAGTTTCTGGACGATCTGAAATCGAAAAACCCTGACGTCAAGAAAACCCTCGACTCCCAGGAGCAGTTCAAGATCGATTTCGCCGATTGGCGTGAAATCCGCGGTGGCTTGGCACCATGGCCCCTGCAAGATTTCATCGATGGCAAACGTCTCCAATAACCGCCATTAAGACTCAGGCGGGCCCTTGTGTCCCGCCTGAGTTTCGTCTAACTGCCTACAAATCAATCAAGGGGCAATCATGCAATTGATTTCTCGTTTTATCGATGCACTGGTCGAGTTTGTCGGTCAGACATCCTCCTACCTGATTCTGCCATTGATCGGCATGATCGGCTACGAGGTTTTAGCGCGTTACGTCTTCAATGCCCCGACAACCTGGGCTTTTGAATTGAGTACCTTTGTTTACGGGGTCCATTTTATTCTGGGTCTCGCCTACGCACACAAACACAACAGTCATGTCGCCATCGATGTATTTGAAGTAAAGCTACCAAATAAACCTCGCACAGTGCTGCGCATTGCGACCAATCTGGCGTTTTTTCTGCCGATTATTGGTATCCTTGCCTACGGAACCATTGTCTACGCCGCCACATCCTGGGGCTACAGGGAGCTCTCCTGGTCTTCATGGCAACCTAAAATCTACCCCTATAAGGCCCTGATGGCGCTCGGTTTTATTCTGTTCTTTCTGCAGGGTATCGCCAAACTGATTGATGATATCCGTTCCCTGCGCAGCAATGACCAGACCTAAGACTTCCGGAGTTTTTTATGTCCCCAGAAATGCTTACTATTTTAATGTTCGGCTCCTTGATTGTCGCCATCACCCTGGGACACCCTTTAGCGGTGACCCTGGCGGCGGTAGCGACAGTATTCGGTCTGATTGAGTTCAACTGGAACCTGCCCATCCTGATCGATCTGTTCGTCAACAATATCTGGGGGCTGTTTCTCAATTACACCCTGGTGGCTATTCCGCTGTTTATCTTCATGGCGCAGATTCTCGACCGATCGAAAGTCTCGGAGGGGCTGTTCGATGCTCTCTACGTGGCCCTGGGTGGATTGCGCGGCGGCCTCGGCATGGCGGTTATTATTGTTTCAACCGTATTTGCCGCCACCACCGGTATCATCGGCGCGTCGGTTGTTGCCATGGGGCTGATGGCCGGACCGGCATTGTTGCGGCGCGGCTACAATCGTCAGATGTCTGCCGGGATTATCTGCTCCTCCGGAACCCTGGGGATTCTGATTCCACCCAGCATCATGCTGGTCATCTACGGCAGCTTGACCGGGATGCGTGAAACCTCAGTCGGCAATCTGTTTGCAGCCGCCATTGTTCCCGGACTTTTTCTGTCGGGTCTCTACCTGCTTTACGTCCTGGTACGCTGTTGGATCAATCCCAAGCTCGGACCACCCATCCCCCTTGAGGATCGCACCCACAGCCTGATGCAGAAATTCGTCATGGTGTCGAAAAACTTCGTCCCCCCTTTTGGCCTGATTCTGCTGGTCATGGGCGCCATTCTGGCAGGGGTTGCGACTCCTACTGAAGCAGCAGCCCTGGGTTGTGTCGGCGCCTTGATTCTGGCGGTCGTTTACCGCAAATTCAACTGGGAAGTCATCAAATCCGCATCCCTGTCTACGATCAAAACAACCGCCATGATCATGGCGTTGTTTGTCGGCGGCAAGATGTTCAGCGTCGTCTTTCTCGGTATGGGCGGCGGAGATGTTGTTGCCGATGTCTTGCTCGGCATGGAAGTCAATGAGTACGTCATCCTCGTCATTATGATGGCGGTGGTCTTCTTTCTCGGCATGTTTATCGACTGGGCGGCCATTCTGCTGATTGTGGTGCCGATCTTCACTCCGATTGCCATGGATCTCGGCTTTAATCCGCTGTGGTTTGCCATGTTGATCTGTATCAATCTGCAAACCTCGTTCCTGACGCCACCCTTTGGCTATGCCCTGTTCTACTTCAAAGGGGTTGCACCGCCGGAATACACCATGGGTGATGTCTATAAAGGTATCCTGCCCTTTGTCGCGATTCAGATAATCGGCCTTGTAGTCATGGTCGCCTTCCCAGAGATGATCACCTGGTTGCCTGATCTTTTCTTTGGACGCTAGTTCTTATATGAATTTGTAACTATTCAGCACTGTCCTTGCGCAGGGCCTTTGGATCCTGTGGCAAGGGTGTTTGTCGCCATGGACGGCGACAACAAGCGGTCAGGGATGACCCAATGGGAAACAATCGCGTCCCTTGAGATAGGATCCGAAGATCCGATGCTGAACAGATACATGAATTTTACTCCAAGCTGAAATGGTAAATCATGTTACCAAAAATCAAAAAAATTCTGTACGCCACCGCCATGGGAGCAAGTGCGCCCTATGTCTTTCGTTACGCCCTGATGTCGGCCAAACACTACGACGCCCAGATCGTTGCCGTCGCAGCATTGGAAAAACTATCGCCCTTTGCCAGCAGCCTGGTGGAATTACACATTTCTCAATCACAGTCAAAAGAGATCCACGAAAAAGCACAGGCCCAAGCGAAAGAACGACTGCAAGAACGGATACAAAGGCTCTGCACCGCGGAGTGTGGAACTGATCCACACTCCCCCGAGCGGCTTGACCACATCATTGTTAAAGAGGGGCCAGCCGCTCAGGTTATCCTGTCAGTCGCCAAAGAGCAGAAGGTCGACTTGATCATCATGGGTTCCCATCGGCATTCCGCTCTCCAGGATGCCGTGCTGGGAAGCACTACCAGCAAGGTGCTGCACAGTGCCACGATACCGGTGTTAGTCGTGCGGATCCCGGACGGCTATCACGAAGAAGGTTATTAATCATCAACAAACCGCCTGCAGCCTTTGAAAAACAAGACTGCAGGCGGATAAATCAGAATTTTTTCCCGCCACAACTGATCAAACACACCTTTCACATCCTTACCATTAAAAACAACGTTATATTTGCTTGACACAACAGCAATACGTAGATTATCTTTTGGTATTACCAATTTACCAATTTACCAGAAAGACAACTCGCTCAATGCTGTCATTTATCCTGTTGAATCTGGCAGCAGGGCGCCCTACAGGAATCCACGAGGCTCCCCATGATTGCACAAAGCGCCATGCAACAACTTGAACAGGCTCTTGGAAAAGAAAAACTGGTGAGCGCCAAGGAGGATCTGCTCGTCCTTGGCTACGACTCAACGCCGGGGCTTCATGCCACGCCCGACCTGGTGGTTTATCCGACCAGCACCGAAGATGTTGTCAAGGTCGTTGAAGTAGCCCGCGATTACCGTATTCCGCTAACACCTCGCGGTAGCGCAACCGGGCTCTCCGGCGGCAGCATCCCGATCCATGGCGGCATCGTCATCTGCCTGAACAGGATGAACCGGATCCTGGAGATTGACGAAGAAAACCTCACAGCAACCTGTGAACCGGGCGTCGTCACCCTCGACCTGTTCAACGCGGTTGCTGAAAAGGGGCTATTCTATCCGCCCGATCCCGGCTCTCAGAAAATATCGACCCTGGCGGGCAATGTCATGGAAGACGCCGGCGGTTTACGTGGACTTAAATACGGTGTTACCCGCGATTATGTCATGGCACTGACCTGCGTTCTGCCGGATGGCAGCGTCATTGCAACCGGCGGCAAAAGCGTCAAGGATGTCGCCGGTTACGCCTTCAAGGACCTGCTGGTTGGGTCGGAAGGCACCCTGGGCATCATTACCGAGATCACCGTCAAGCTCATCCCACCACCGCAGACCAAACAGACTTTTCTGGCTTTCTTTGACAATATCCGCACCGCCGGAGAAGCCGTTTCGAAAATCATCGCCGCCAAAATCATCCCCTCGACCATGGAGATCATGGACAAAGCCACCATCAATTGTGTTGAAGATTATGTCGGTATCGGCCTGCCACGGCAGATGGCGGCCCTGCTGTTGATCGAAGTTGATGGCCATCCGGCAGTGGTTGCAGAAGAAGCCGAAGCCTTAAAAACAATTCTGCAGCAAGTGGGAGCAGCTCAAGTGCAGCAGGCCAAAGACGCCCAGGATGCCATGAAGCTGGCAGAGGCCCGCCGTACCGCCCTGTCGGCCCTGGCCAGGGTATCGCCCACCACCCTGCTCGAGGACGCTACCGTCCCCCGCTCGAAACTGGCGGACACCTTTACCCTGATTGAGCAACTGACGGAAAAATATCAGCTCACCGTCGGCACCTTCGGTCATGCCGGCGATGGTAACCTGCATCCGACGGTTCTTTGTGACGAACGCAATGAGGATGAAATGAAGCGCGCCCATGCCTTCTATGATGAACTCTACGAACAGGTGCTGGCCTGGGGTGGTACCGTATCAGGTGAACACGGTATCGGTATCGCCAAGAAGGGGTACCTTGCCAGGCAGATCGGCCCCGGCGGGGTGGCAGTGATGCGCCGCATCAAGTCCGCCTTTGATCCCCAGGGAATCATGAATCCCGGCAAGATTTTCGTCAGTGAACAGGAGTAAATCATGAGCAATCAGCAACCGCTGGGCAACTTTACTCACCAGGATGCCCCCGCCTACGAGGACGTCCTGCAATGTATGCGTTGCGGCTTCTGCCTGCCGACCTGTCCGACCTTTGCTTTGACCGGGCGGGAACGTTCCAGCCCGCGTGGCCGGGTGGCTCTGGCTCGAGCCGTTGCTGAAGGCAAGCTCGACTTCAATCAGGCGATGAAGGATGAGGCTTTTTTCTGCCTTGACTGCCGCGCCTGCACCACTGCCTGTCCATCCGGGGTCAAAGCCGGGGAAGTGATGGAAGTCTGCCGGGCCCAGGCCCATCAGCAACTGCCGGCACCAAAATGGCAGGGATCCTTACGCAATCTGGTATTGAAAAAGATGGTGCCGAATCCTGATCTGATGGAAACCTCTATGTTGCCGGCCCGCCTTTACCAGAAACTCGGCATTCAGTGGCTGGTGCGCAACAGTAAAATTCTCAAGCTGGGGCCAACCTGGATCGACAAAGCCGAAGGCATGCTACCGCAGCTGCACCGCCCGTTAAGGCCGCAATTACCTGATCTCAGCCCGGCCAAAGGGGAAAAGCGCGGTACCGTCGCCTTCTTTCTCGGCTGCGTTATGACCCTGCTCTACCCGGAAGTTTCACGCCAGACGGTCAAGGTGCTGAACCATCAGGGGTTTGATGTTATTACCCCCAAAGAGCAGAAGTGCTGCGGCGCCCCGCATCTGACCGAAGGGGATCGGGAAACAACCCGAGAGATTGCCGCCCTCAATCTGGATCTGTTTCTTGACCTGGAGGTCGACGCTATTGTTACTGATTGCGCCGGCTGCGGGGCTGCTCTGAAGGAATACGAGGAAATCCTGGCTGAGCGTGAAGACCATGAGCGCCTCCACCGCTTCCAGCAGAAGATCAAGGATATCAGTGAGTTTTTATGCGAACAGGGGATTCGCACGGAAGGCTTAAAACCGGTCGACAAAAGCGTCACCTATCATGAACCCTGTCACCTGTGCCACGCGCAGGGGATCAGCAAGCAACCACGGGAGCTGATCAAGGCCATTCCCGGCGTTGAATTCAGGGAAATGAAGGAAGCATCCTGGTGCTGTGGTTCAGCGGCAACCTTCAGCCTCAAGTTTACTGAGGAAAGTCAGCAGATTCTCGATCGCAAACTGGAAAACGTCAAAAAAACCGGGGCCGAGATCCTGGTAACCGGTAATCCCGGCTGTCATCTGCAGTTAGCCTGGGGATTACAGCAGGCGCAGATGCCGCAACCGGTGCTTCACATCACCGAATTGCTGGGGCTGGCGACACCGGATTAGCCAAGAGCAGGGGGGTTATAAGGTTGGCCGCCCTTTTCAGGCCCGGTCAGTGCCTGACCAGGCTGTCCCACGGAATCAGGCTCGGATGAGTACACAGCAGGGCAAAGGCTGCGTCAGCAGAGACGGCTTCACCATACAGATAGCCCTGGACTTCATGGCAACCCAGCTGTCGCAAGTGCTCCAGCTGAACTAGGTTTTCGACGCCCTTGGCCGTCAGGTTTAAATTAAGGCCGCGCGCCATCATCGCGATACCATCGACAATTCCTGCCCGTCCCGCATCCTGCGTAATGTCGCGCACAAAGGAGTGATCTATCATCAAGGTATTGACCGGAAAATCACGCAGATAGTTGAGCGAGGAATGGCCGCAACCAAAATCGTCAATGGCAACAGAGACGCCCATGCGGCTTAATGCTCGCAAGACCTTGGCTACCGCGCTGGAACCGTCCAGCATCCCCTGTTCAGTAATATGGACTTCGAACAGCTCCGCTTCGAGCCCCGCCCCCTTGATGGTAGCGGTAAATTTATCAGCGTAGTCCTCCTGCTGCAGTTGCACCACGGACAGATTCAGTGACACCCTGATCCGCGGCAATCCC
The DNA here is from genome assembly GCF_059864205.1 of Pelovirga sp. Taxonomy (NCBI): domain Bacteria; kingdom Pseudomonadati; phylum Thermodesulfobacteriota; class Desulfuromonadia; order Geobacterales; family Geobacteraceae; genus Pelovirga; species Pelovirga sp. The sequence continues at coordinate 42,950 of NZ_JCBCBS010000084.1, read as the reverse complement.
TGCCGCCGCCAGCGCAACATCTCCTCACAGACCTGTTGCAGCACCCAGTCTCCAATCGGGATAATCTGCCGAGTTTTCTCGGCAACATGGATAAAATCCCCCGGGCAGAGCAAACCACGGAGCGGATGCTGCCAACGCAGCAGTGCTTCCATGCCGACGATATGACTGCTGACCGGATCCACCTTGGGTTGGAAAAATACCTGCAGCTGGTTGCATTCCAAAGCACTTCTTAATTCTTTTTCAATGTTCACGCCGCCCAGAAATTTTCCCATCTGGGGCTCGTACACACAATAGCCATCCTTGCCTGCACCCTTGGCATGATACATGGCGATATCGGCACTGTGGAGCAATGCGTCTATCGTCTCGCCCCCCTCGGGATAAAGGGCAATTCCCATGCTGGCGCTTAAACGTATGTCGTGACCATCAACAGTCCAGGGCATGCGCACCGCCGCGAGGATTTTTTCTGCCACAACGGTCGCATCTTCCAGCGATGTCATGTTGACCAGAAGCAGTGAAAATTCATCTCCACCAAAGCGACTGACCGTATCTTCAGCACGTATACACTTAAGAATACTTCCTGCCACCTGTTGCAAAATCCGGTCACCGACTGTATGGCCATAGGTGTCATTAATTTCTTTGAAAGAATCCAGGTCGATAAAAATCACCGCAATTCTGGTTTTGCTGCGAGTCGCATGGGCCAGGGCCTGGGTCATGCGATCAGCAAACAGGAGGCGGTTAGGCAACCGGGTCAACAGGTCATGATAAGCCTGATAGCTGATCTGTTCTTCTGAACGCTTTCGTTCGGTGATATCCCTGGCACTGCCCAGGGTTCCGACAAATTCCTTTTGACCGGCATTGTTCTGTGCGTATACACCCATGGCATTGAGTTCCACCAGGAGTTCCCCGCCACCTTTCGCCCGCGGGCTGTTCCGATTCACCTGCAGACGAATTTCGGTACTGCGGGCCGCCCGTTCTCCGGTACGCTGTTCACTGAAAAAGCGGTGCGCAATGTCAGCATTATTAGGGTGGATCAGGCAGGAAAAATGCCGTCCGAGGATCTCGTGGCGTTTATAACCCAACAATCCCTCGACCATATCATTGGCAAAAGTGAACACCCCGCCGGCATCAAGCATATAGATGAAGTCCGGAGAATTATTGACAATAAAACGGTGCATCCGATCCGATTCCTCCAGGGCCAATTCGGTACGGCGCAACTTTAGTCGGTATTGCTGGCGTTCAAGGCCACGGTTGACGCTCAGCAGAAGATCTTCCGGACGGTACGGCTTGCGGATAAAATCATAGGCACCCAGCCGCAAGGCTTCTTTAATGGAAACAACGGAGTTATCTGAAATCAATACAATAATTTCAACATCGAGGCAGGAATGTCGAACAGATTCGATCAGGTGGCAACTATCCCGGCCGGAAATCTGCAAATCAAGCACCAGCAGAGCATAGCGCCCCTGTGCGAGTTTTTTCACTGCTTCATCACAAGAGGTTGACAGGTCGGTACGATGCCCGTTGATACGCAACAGCGCCTGGAGACTGTAAAGCAAAGGCAACTGCTCTCCGACAATCAGAATTCCTGCTGACGGATTTTCCAGTTTAGTGGCATATTTCTGCTGCATGTTCACCCCTTATTTATCAGTAAACAGGCTGAAATCATCCACGACCGGCAGCTGCAGATAAAAACTGGTGCCCTGTTCCGGACCACTGTGGCAGCTGATCCGCCCCCCGAGATCTTCCACCATCCCCTTGACGATACTTAAACCCGATCCGGCATGTCCACCCCCCTTGGTACTCACAACCGGACGGAACAACCGATCCCTGATGGCAGGCGGTATTCCGGGCCCATTATCTGCGATATGAATCTCCACATAGCGCCCTCGGTCAGAACAAAAACCCTCACGGGTCGCCAGGGTGATATACCCACCCTTATCGAGGGCCTCTGCTGCATTTTTGATCAAATTGACCAGGATCTGCCGGATCAGAATTGCCATACTCGACAACCGCGGGAGATTCTGCTGGAATTGGTGGATCACCTCAATATTGCGCGGTGTCAATTCGGCATCCCGCAAGGTATCTACTGTCTCCTGCACCAGTTGGTTGATATCAATCTCCTGGTCAGGAAATTCATACGTATCCTGCTGATTGAGATAATAATGGACAATTTCGTCGACCCGTTGTGACTCTTTTGTGATAGCTTCAGCCAGTTCCCGGCCGGCTCTACCTTGCAAATTATGCTTCAGTACTTCGGCGTAATTGCCGATAATTGTCAAAGGGCTGCTGATTTCGTGATTGACCCGACGCAGCAGCAGAGCACCATCAGCAATTCGATTAAGTTCCCCCATCGACACTTGTGCCAGGGCTGCGCTGACAATGGGATGCAAAATTGTTACTGCCGGGCTTTGCAGTCCGGCGGCCTCATCTTCGCTATCGAAGCCAAAGGTCACCACCGCCAGCGGGTGATTATTGGCACTCAGGGGATAACAAACGAAGCCCTTTCCACCACACAGACGCATGAGCAGGTGGTCGGTCACTGTCAACGCCTGATCCGTTGCAAAGCTGCTGACAGCGCCCCCTCCGGCTAGAGCGCGGGCCGCCAGACTCGCTTCACTGACCAACGGCAGCTTCAGCTCGCGCGACAGGCGGGAGCCGTCTTTTGCGGAAATACCGATCAGTTCCTGACGCCGCTGATCAAGCAGAAAAAAATGCACCTTTCGCACCTGACTGTTTTCCAGATAAAGACTTCTGGCAATCTCGGCAATTTCTTCCGGCGTTGTCCCGGCTGTCAGCCGGGCACGGGCTGCCTCCTGGCTGGCAACCAGAAAAATCTGCCTGGTTAAACGCCGACAGGCTTTATTGAAGGCCTCCACGGATGAGGCATCCTCATCCTTGACCTTGGCAGCCGGAGCCGACAGACTGGTTACCCAGTCGAACAGATAGGCTGTTTCTGACGGACGCAGATTAAAAAATAACTCGCCAAGGTGCCCGGCTTCAGGATTTAACTCGCTGCCGCTGCCGGCAAAAAGCTGGGCCAGTCTGGCGATCCGAAAGAGCGGATTGGCTGTTTGCAGTTGACCACTATCCACCGTCAGATAACGGATCGCGTCAGCCAGGAAGGAATCAAGCCCCCAGCTTTCAATCTTGTCCGCCGCCAGCCGGAGATGGTCGGTCAGAAAATATTGCTGCTCCAGTGCCGCCTGTTTTTCGCAACTCCAGGGAACCGGCGTCTTATCCAGGAAGAGATCGCCGTGCTGATTTAACAGCTGATAAAGACCAAGATTCTGCAAGAGTCCACAGAGCTGCGCTTCTTCGATGTAGGGGTAGTTAACCGAGGGAGCCATACAACGGGCGGCCTGACCGGCAAAACGTGACGTGCGCCACAGTTTCTGTAAATAGGCGATTTCAGCTACCGACAGTGTGTGCTCCAGCACCTGCCGGGCTGACTGAAGCACCAGACTGACAATCATCGGGTATCCCAACGAAGACACCGCAGCAGTGACCGGTTCAGTGGCATCGAGCTTATTGTTTCCCTTCGCTGCAACATCAATCAAATGAGCAGCAAAAGGGGCATCCTGCAATATGATTTCAACAACAGCCTGGGAGCCGGCACCTTGTAAACAGGCGGAGAGCAGGTCGGCAAGGACATCGGGCATGGAAAGCAAAGACGAACCTTGCACGCCGTACAGCTTGACCGGTGGCTCCGGCAACGGTTCCTTTGTGCTGATTGAAATGAGCCCCATATATAGATCCCTGGCACATTAGCCGAACATTTGATGGCGTCGCAAAAACTCACCAACTGTTGCGCCGGTCAGAAAAGCGTCGCCATCGTCTCACTGCTGCGACGCAGGTTAGTACGCCTCATTGTTCAACCATGGCGGCCTTGCATGTGGCGCTTTTTGCTTAGCCATCTAACCTGATATTGTTTTTGAGTAACTATTCAGCACTATCCTTGCGCAGGGCCTTTGGATCCTGGGGCAAGGGTGTTTGTCGCCATGGACGGCGACAACAAGCGGTCAGGGATGACCCAACGGGAAACAATCGCATCCCTTGACATAGGATTTCCAACCCGGTGCTGAACAGATAGGTTTTTGAAAACATCAGTATTGATGCACTCGCAAAAAGTCATAGGATGGCTAAGCAAAAATTTCGTCCTACAAGGCCTGGTGGTTTTTCAGGGGCGAAGGCATACATAGAGTATGTCAAGGTCCTGAAAAAACGCCGTAACGCCGTAGGGCGGACTTTTTGCGACGCCATCAGTATTTACTCGATCATTATTCATCAGTTATTGAAGATTAGCAAGAACAAAAAAAAGGAATACTCTTAACATTCAGCTATTTAGGCACAGAGACACGGGGATAAAGTCTCATAATAAAAACCTCATAACTTTATCTGTCTCTCATCTGTGCTTGGCAAGGTGTCGAAACCAAAGCTTATTTTATATTTTTTTCATGTAAAACTAATTTTAATTAACTAATATAATGAAGCAATCAATACCAGTGGTGTTACTTTGCTGCCGGTAATATTTTTTTGTAACTATTTACCACTATCCTTGCGCAGGGCCTTTGGCCCCTGTGGCAAGGGTGTTTGTCGCCATGGACGGCGACAACAAGCGGTCAGGGATGACCCAACGGGAAACAATCGCGTCCCTTGACATAGGAGCCGAAGATCCGGTGCTGAACAGTTACATTTTTTTGACAGGCGCCAGCAATCCCATTACCCTGCACGTAAGTAACAATCAACTCCCTCGGGGAACTCAATGAACACATCAGTGCAAATACAGATAGATCAGATCATCAGCAGCCTTGATGAATTCGGCAAAGAGAATCTGGTCGAGATTTTACGCCGCATCAGTCAGGGAGTGCAGCTACTGTCCGGCGGCGGGCAGTGCCGCATCTATCTTGAAGACCTGACCATGGGCTCCTTAAGCTGTGTCGCCGCCGAGAGTGATGATCTGCATGGGATCAACGCAGCCACTTTCCCGATCAATGACAGTTTTTTCCCGATTCCCCAGGCATATCAGCAAAAACGGGAAATGTCTGTCGCCAGCCTGACACGCCACGCAAAGGCCGCAGCAACAGCAGAGGAAGAACCCTATCAGCAGTCCTATTGCCTGCTACCGATCCTGCATCTTGGCCGTGCGATCGGTGTAGTCAGCCTTGATCGCAGCGGCACTCCACAACCTCCGCCGGAGTCGCTGTTGCGCCAACTACGCAAACTGCTGAGTGATGCAGCACCAAGCCTGAACCGCGCGCGCAAGTATCACCAGCAACTGCTCCTTGCGCGGCGCGTGGACGAAGCCAAAAAACGAGAAGCGGCACTGTTTATGGTAAAATCGGCAGCACAGCTGATCGACCGGGTGGCACTGGCCTCGGTACTTATCCCGATTGCATCGGGCATTGACGGTGAACGCACCATGGAAATCCTCGCCTCCTACTCCAAGGAGCGCGAAGCGCGGCGTCTTTATGAAGAGGAAAAACTGATCAACCTGGCTCCGGGAGAATCCCTTATTTCGCGTTTTATCGATCGCGCCGGAGTCATTGTCGACGATAGCCTGCTGGCACCGCTATATATCGAAGATCTGGCTGCTGAAACGCTGCAGAAGCGCTACCTGACCGAAAACCTGGGTCTGAAATCTCTCTACATTGTTCCGCGCTACGACAAACACAACCGCCGGGTTGTCTGTCTGGTCAACTACTACACCAAGGATCGCTACCAGTTCAGCTCTTTTGAGCGTGATCTGCTTGATGCCCACGCCGAAATGGCACAGCGGGTGGTACAGGAAATTGGCGATGAGCACCTGGAGATTCAGATCCTCTCGGAAATCGGCGATCTGCTGCAACAGTCGAGCGATGGCCTGCGGCCCTTTCTACATCGGGTGCTTTCCAAGGCGACCCAATTGATTGGTGCTGACACCGGTAGCCTCGCCCTGGTGCGCGAATTTCAAGGGGAACGCCGGCTATTGGTGGAAGACGAACAGGGGAATCTGATCGGTGCAAAAAACAAGGAATGGTTGAAAAAATACATTCCTCCCATTCGCATCGGCGGCAAGGAACTCCCCCCCGAACAGCGCAGCCTGACCGGCCTCGCCGCTGCCTTGCGTCTCCCGCAGATTCTTGATGATTGTCATGAAGGCAGTGATGAAGAAAAGTTCTACCGCCCGGTTACCGAGGCTATTCGCAGTGAAATCGCGGTACCGGTGGTTTATAATGACGAGGTTCTGGCGGTTATCTGTCTTGACAGTTTGCGCCCTCACTACTTCACCGACGAACATCAGCGCATCCTGCAGATTATTGCGCGCATGATCGGTCACCATCTGTCGATCCTGCAAAAAATCGATCAACTCACCAGCGAAATAGACCGTCTGCGTCAGGATGTCGGCTACAAAGACCCGAAAATCACCTCTTATCGCCTTGGTAACATCATTGGTAATTCCAGCAAAACCCAGGAGATCATCACCACCATCCAGCGCATCAGCCCCCCCCTGTGCGAGCGCATCGTCCAGTGGCACAAGCAGGGAGTGCCCGATCAAGGCGAATTTCTCGGCCTGCCCTCTATCCTGATCACCGGCGAAACCGGTGCCGGCAAGGAGTTTCTGTTCAACAACTTCTACACCGAACTCAACCGCATCTTTCGTCAGTTGCTGCCCACCCGCAGCAGTCTCCCCTTGAAGAAGACAAATATCGCCGCTTACAGTGGTGAACTCACCTACTCGGAGTTGTTTGGTCACAAACGTGGGGCTTTTACCGGCGCCCATAATGACCGGCGCGGTATCCTTGAGGAAGCCCATGGCGGAGTGGTTTTTCTTGATGAGATCGGTGACGCTGACCCAAAAACCCAGGTCCAGCTGTTGCGTTTTCTTGACAGTGGCGAATTTATCCGTCTCGGCGAAAATATCACCCGCCACTCGCAGGTGCTGCTGGTCGCCGGTACCAATCGTGACCTGCGCCAGCTGATTGCCAATGGCGTTTTCCGTGAAGACCTCTATCACCGCCTCTCCGAGTTGATTATCGAGGTTCCCTCACTCAACCAACGCCGCGAAGACATCCCCGACCTGGCCATCCACCTGCTTGGTCGCCTGTATCAGGCCTATCACAAACAGGACGATAAAAGCGCCCAACCGGTGCTCAGCCAGAAGGCCAAGAACCTGCTGAGTCGCCACCACTATAGCGGCAACATCCGTGAGCTGCGCAGTATCCTGTTGCGCGGCATGCTGTTGCGCCGCGGAGAGGTTATCGACGCTGAAGAAATCAGCAACGCCCTGCAACCCCAGGCCTTCAGTCGCGCCGACAGTGCGGATCAGAGCAAGGCGTTGACCGAACAGCTGGCGGAAGAAACCCTGCAGAAAATACTACGGCGTGAAGGGGACTTCTGGGCGGTCCTCTATGAACCCTATGCACGACAGGAGATCACGCGCGAACTGGTCATGAGGGTGGTAGAAAAGGCACGGAGTGAGGGGGGTACCAACATGCCAAAACTGGCGCGGGTGCTTCAGGCCTGCGACCCTTCAGCAGCGGATGAAAGCGAAAAGAAACGTTTCTACCGCTTTAAAAATTTTTTTTACAAAACCGTCAAACTGCGCTGGTAAACCGCAAACAACCGGCATGGAGCAGGCGCTCAACCTGGCGGCGATCCTTCTCGGCCCAAGGTCCAACTACGGCCAGATTCATGGTCGTTGGAGTCAGAAGCTGTTGCACCACCTGCTGCAAATACTCCGGGCTCATGCTCAACAATTCCTCGCGATCCTGCTCCAGGGTGCGCAGATAGCCGGCCTGCAGCCCCCAGCCGTAACGTACCGTCAGCGACTCACTCTGATCGCGGGAAAAGTCGAGGTCAAACAGATAGGTTTTAACTGCCGCCGCAAGCTCGGTACTGCTGAGGGGCTCATCGCGCAGGCGCTGCAATATGTCCAGCACCTCTGCGACGGCCGCAGACAGGTTGTCAGGAGCAACCGCCGTATCGATGGCCAGATAACCGGTATCGTCCAGCAACAAACAACTGACATCCACCGAATAGGTCAATCCCAACTCTTCGCGCAGGCGCAACGGCAGACGCGCACCCGCTCCCCACCCGAGAATCCGGCGCAGCAGACGGATCCCCATGGTGCGCTCATCACCACGTCCGGGCAGACGAAAAGCCAGCTGAAAACTGACCTGGGAATCGGAATCCTGCACCCAGTGACTGCGTGGCACCCACTGCTGCGAGTCCTTTACCGGGAGCACGCCAAGAAGTGGGCGCTCCTGCCAATCGCCAAATTCACGTTCAGCAGCCAGCCGCAACACCGCAGGGTCGACCGCACCACAAGCACAGATTACCAGGTTGGCCGGGTGATACCAATCGCGATAATAGGCTTCGAGCTGCTGCCGGCCGATGGCATTCAAGGTTTCAGGAGAACCGATCAACGATGCCCCCAGTGGATGCCCGGGCCACAACAGTTCCACCATCAGATTATCGAGGTTGACCTGCTCGCCGCGTTCGTTAAAATCTTCCCGCGCTTCCTCAAGAATAATCTTCCGCTCGGTGTCAATCTCTTTAAAACAGGGGCGCCGTAGCATGGAGGCAAACAGGGCAACGCCGCGATCAAGGTAATCAGGATGAACCCGTGAGTGAAAACAGGTGGTTTCAACATCGGTTGAGGCATTCACTGCCCCGCCAATTTCCTCAAAGGCACGTTCCAACTCGGTACTGTTGGCAAATTCGGCCGTTCCGCGAAACAGCATGTGTTCAAGAAAATGGGAAATCCCCGCATGGGTCAACAGCTCACAGCGCCCGCCGACGGCCAGATAACAAACCAGCTCCACCGCGTGCTGATGGGGCATGGGGACCGTGACCAGACGGATGCCATTAGCGAGACGGTCGACAAGATATTCTTCCATAGAGGTTCTTTTCATGCCGAAGTTGATCGGCGGTTTTGCAAAAAGAACAACGGGCCACCGTTCGACGATAGCCCGTTGACAAATTATTCTTTAGCGGGGCTTGCTACCTTGCCAGCAATCGTGCCGCTTCTTTCGCATGGTAGGTGATAATCAGGTCGGCACCGGCGCGTTTCATCCCCAGCAGGGTTTCCATCATCACCCCATCGCCGTCAATCCAGCCCTTTGCGGCGGCTGCTTTGACCATGCTGTATTCACCGGACACGTTGTAAGCGACCAGGGGCAGATCAAAGTTGTTTTTCAGTTCGCGCAGCATATCCAGATAGGCCAGGGCCGGCTTGACCATAAGAAAGTCCGCCGCCTCAGCAATGTCCTGGGCAGCTTCACGTAGGGCTTCCAGACGATTGGCGGGATCCATCTGGTAGCTGCGTCGGTCACCAAAGCCTGGGGTGCTTTCCGCCGCTTCGCGAAACGGCCCGTAGTAGCTGCTGGCATATTTGACCGCGTAGCTCATGATCGGGATATGATCGTAGCCGTGGTCATCGAGGATCATCCTGATTGCTGCGATGCGCCCATCCATCATGTCAGAGGGAGCAACGATGTCGGCACCGGCCTCGGCGTGGGACAGCGCCTCCTTGGCCAGCAACTCCAGGGTGGCGTCATTATCAACATCGCCGTCCTTGATCACCCCACAGTGGCCGTGATCGGTATATTCGCACAGGCAGACATCGGTAATCACCAGCAGTCCCGGCACTTCAGCCTTGATGGCACGGATGGTATTCTGAATAATACCGGTATCGTTGTAGGCATCGCTGCCAACGGCATCCTTGGTTTCCGGTATGCCGAAGAGGATGACCGCCGGAATCCCCAGATCACGAACTTCTTTGGCTTCAGCAACAATATGCTCGATGGACTGCTGATAGATTCCCGGCATCGAACTGATCTCTTTTTTGATGTTGCTGCCAAAGGCACTAAACATGGGGTAGATCAGATCATCAACACGCAGGTGGGTTTCACGTACCATGCGCCGTAACGTGGCGTTGCGGCGCAGACGACGAGGACGATAATCAGGGAAATTCATAGGTCACTCCTGTAGATGTCGTAAAAGTCAAACTTTAACATTCCCATTCAGCCCCATCCGTACAACCGGATCGGGGATCCTGTGACAAGGGTGTCTGTCGCCATGGACGGCGACAGTCAAGCGGTCAGGGATGACGGAAAGCGTCCCTTGGCATAGCATCCCCGATCCGGTTGTAACCAATATACGTCCTAACGATAATAATTCACCATCCCCTGCAACAACGCCGTCATCGTCCAGGTCTCGGGTTCCAGATCAACCTCAAAACCCGCTTCACGAATGGTTTTCGATGTTTGTGGGCCGATGGAAAAAAAAGCCGTTGTGCCTTTGAGCCGCGCCAGATCTGCGCCGAGCATCTGCTGCAGATGGCGGAAGGTTGATGATGAGCTGAAGCAGATGGCGTCAAGACCACCTTCTTCAAGCAGGGTACGAATTTTCTCGGCATTCTCCTGAGGGATGACCGTCTCGTAGGCGACCGGATCAATCACCGTCGCCCCGGCCGCGCGCAACTCTCTGGCCAGCAGCGGGCGTGCCGCAGCAGCGCGCGGATAAAATATCCTCTTCCCCGCGACGCCGCGCGCCAGCAGCTCCGCCAGAATCCCTTCAGCACGATGATCGGCCGCCATCAGGGTCGGCCGCAGTTTGTATTGCTCCAGGGCTTCAGCGGTTTTTGGTCCGACAACAACCAGCTCCAACCGGCGCAGCAGGCCGAAATACTGATTATTTTCAAGCATACGCGCAAACAGTGCCTGCACCGCATTGACCGAGGTTAAAATGACGATCTGGTACGTGTCCAGATCAATCACCGCCACATCCAGGTCCTTGTAGCTGGCGGGTGGCACAATCTCGATCGTCGGGATGCAGATCGCTTCACCGCCCAGAGCATTGACCTGAGCAACAAAGGGTGCGGCCTGCGCCGCCGGTCGCGTTACCAGAAAACACCGGCCGCTCAAGGGTGGTTGGAGCGGTTGGATCATGTCAGTGATCCGCTTCCGGGAAAGTACGACAGCCATACACTTCGTTAAGGATCGCCGCAGCTCCATCTTCCAGCAGCTCTTTTGCCAGCGCTACACCAGCAGCATGGGCCTGGTCCGTGGTTACGCTGGTGGAACGTTTGAGCAGGGTCTTCCCTTCCACATCGGCCACCAGGGCGGTCAACATGAGTTGCCCATTCTTCACCTCGCCAAAAGCGGCAATCGGCACCTGACAGCCACCTTCGAGGGTCGCCAGCACCGCACGTTCAGCGCTGACGGCACAAGCGGTTTCAGCATGGTTGAAAAAATCGATCAGCGCGTTGGTGCGCTCATCATCAAGCCGGCTTTCAAGCCCCAGGGCGCCCTGGCCGATGGCCGGCAAGCAGATATCGGGCTCAAGATAACAACCGATCTGCTCGGCAAAACCGAGACGCTTCATGCCGGCGGCGGCCAGCACAACCGCATCAAGATTTTCGTCAACAAGTTTACGAATGCGTGTTTCGACATTGCCACGCACGTCGATCATCTGCAGATCGGGGCGCAGGTGCAGCAATTGTGCCTTACGCCGTAATGAGGAGGTACCAATGCGCCCATGCTGCGGGATATCTTCAAGCGAGAGCCGCCCGGCGGGTAACACCAGAATGTCACGCGGATCCTCACGTGCAGTGATACACCGCAACCCGGTTCCTGGTGGAAACACGGTGGGAACATCCTTCATGGAATGCACGGCGATATCGATCTCGTTACGCAGCATCGCCTCCTGGATTTCTTTAACGAACAATCCTTTGCCGCCAACCTGGGCAAGGGGAACATCGAGAATTTTGTCACCTTGCGTCTTGATCTTGGTCAGGGTCACTTCCATATCCGGATAGCGTTGCTCAAGTTCGGCCTTGACCCAATTAGCCTGCCACAAAGCCAGGGCGCTGGCGCGGGTACCGATGCGTAGTGTGCGGTTGGACATGATGTCTCCTTCTCTAAAGGACTAATCTTCAGGCAATTCTGCCATGTCGTCAGACGGGGGTTGAATGGAAAGGTCAAATAACATCTGCACCGCGTCAAGATAACGTAGCTTGTCATCGTCGCAGTTGAGTTGCTTGAGCAGGCGGGTTGGATGATGAAGAATTTTGTTGACGATAGCACTGGTCATGGCGTCAAGCATCTTGCGCTCATGGTCGTCAAGATTACCGAGACTGGACAGGGTGCGCTGCAACTCTTTTTGGCGCACCCCTTCGAGTTGTTTACGCAAGGCGACAATGGTGGGCCTGATGGTCAGATTAGCCAGCCATTCGTGGAAGCGAAGGACCTCCTGATCAATAATCTCCTCGGCCTTGATCGCTTCCTTTTCACGCTCCTTGAGGTTCGCCTGGACCACCCCCTGCAGATCGTCAACATCATAAAGATAGACGCTGTCAATCTTGCCGACGGCCGGGTCGATGTCACGCGGCACGGCAATATCAATCAGGAACATCGGCTCATAGCGGCGCAGTTTACAGGCAGCCTTAATGTCCGCAGCATGGATGACATAATCGGGGGATCCCGTTGATGACAAGAGGATATCAACCCGATGAAGCTGTTCACGGAAGTTGGCAAAATTGACGGCGACCCCGCCAAAGCTCTCAGCCAGAGTTTCAGCGCGGCTGTAGGTACGATTGGTCACCAGCACCTTTGATACGCCGTAACGCACAAAATGTTTGGCGGCCAGTTCACACATCTCACCGGCACCAACCAACATGACCGTCTTGTTTTCAAGGGATTCAAAAATTTTGCGCGCCAATTCCACCGCAGCATAGGACACGGACACAGCGCTGCTGGCAATGGCAGTTTCGGTACGCACGCGCTTGGCCGCCGAAAATGCCTTGTGCATGAAACGATTAAGCACCAGGCCGGCGCTCTTGCAGTCACAGGCATGACCATAAGCGGTTTTTATCTGACCTAAAATCTGCGGTTCACCAACCACCATGGAGTCGAGACTGGCGGTTACCCGAAAAACATGGCGCACTGCGTCCTGACAGGCGTAGGAATAGAGATGTGGATTGAGCACCGCTGGCGTTAAGCCATGACTCTCGGCCATAAAGCGCTGGAGTTCGACACAGACCTGCTCCGGGCGCATGGTCGCGGCATAGAGCTCCACCCGGTTACACGTCGAAACAATCATTGCTTCCGACACGTACGGCAGAGCAAGAAGCTGAGCGAGCCGGTCTTCGAGGGCATCCGCTTCAAACGCCACCTTCTCGCGAATCTCGACTGGAGCTGTTTTATGACTGAGTCCGACGACAACAATATTCATAATAACAATCCAAGGCAATCTGTCATGGCATGCTAAAGACTTCAAAGGTGTGATAGCCATTAAACAGCAAACTCACCCCAAGGAAAGTAAAGAGCAGAAACATAAAGGCAACAATCGAGAAAAACGCAGCGCGCCGTCCGCGCCAACCAACCGTCAAGCGGCCGTGCAGCAAACCGGCATACAAAAACCAGGTGATCAGCGCCCAGGTTTCTTTCGGATCCCAACTCCAGTACCCCCCCCAGGCCAGATTGGCCCAGACGGCACCGGTAATAATTCCCAGGGTCATAAACGGAAAACCGACACTCAGACAAGTGTAGTTGACCTGATCCAGCACATTGATAGACGGCAACATGCGGTATAAACGATTAAACCGCTTACTTTTAAGCATCCGATCCTGGATCAGATACATTACCCCGGCACCAAAGGAAAGGGCGAAGGCGGCATTCCCCAAAAAAGCAAAGCTGATATGTAACGGGAACAGCCAACTACGCAACACCGGATTGAGGGGAACTACCACATCAGGGCTCAGGGCGCTGAAAATCATCAGACACAGGGCAGACGGGGCGGCGAAGGCGCCCATAACCGACAGACGGAAACGCAGGTCCAGCAACAAAAACAACAACACCAGACACCAGGCAAAAAATGACAGGGATTCGTGCAGGCTGGTCACCGGCGTGCCGGAAACCATGGAATGACGCACAGCAAAAACGGCAGCATGAGCAACAACCCCTACCAGCAACACCCAGCGCCCCAGGCGACCGGCATTCTCGCGTTTGCCGATCATAGCTGTCAGGTAGAGCAAACTGGCCACCAGATAGAGTGTTGTCGTTAAGGCAAAAAGCAGAGTCACTGGTTCCATGGTTTCCCTTTCTGCACAGACAATGACAATCGACAAAAGGACATTGAGGTAGCAAAGCCGGGCAAACAATTCAACATTGAAATAGCTCCGCTTCCACCAGTCCGCACAGCACATGACCAGCAAACTGCATCAATTCTATCTGCCGCGCAAGCAAGCCTGTTGCCAGATCCAGACACCATTCGAGTTCATCACAATAGAGTGGATCCTTCGTGCCGGCACCAGAGAATAAAGCAATACTCTGATCATTCTCCAGCATTTCATCACGCAAGCGTTCCAGGGATGAATTCGCGGAACCGTTGTTGAAGAGCAACAGCAGCTGCTTGTCGCCGTTCAGTGCGCGATAATGACGCAGAAACAACTGCTCGTAGTTACCGGCGGAAGCCATTGCCGCCGCCAGGGCACTATCACTTCCCAGGCAGATAGCCGGCAACGCCGGCCGGTCAAAATCGAGGCGGTAGGTAAAGACCGTAGTCACCAGCTGGGCTACCGGATGGAGGACACCAACACCGACCGTCAACAGCTGCCCACCATCGGTAAAAAGGTTCGCCATCCGCCTTGCCAGGCGCTCAATCTCCATCTGCTGGGTGTCACAAAAGCGCTGGATGAGCTCCCGGTGCAGACCAGCGGATTGTACCATATGAGAATTCATAAAACCTCTGCCAGTAAAGATATGACCGGCACAACGGGTCAACCCGGCATCATAGGCAGGCACCTGATGAGTGTCAAGCCTCACATCAGTTCCTCAGTTCCTTTTACATCTTTGATTTTTTAACGGAGTTACTATATATTTACTTTTGAATGAATTGACCACCCCTTTTTTGAGCATTCGAATCAAGAATAAGGAGAAACTGATGGCAAGCGATAAGATTCTCGAAATAACCGACGACCAGTTCGATACCACCGTACTGAAATCAGACAGCCCGATTCTTGTCGATTTCTGGGCAAGCTGGTGCGCCCCCTGCAAAGCGATTGCCCCGGTGCTGGATCAACTGGCAGATGAATATGACGGCAAAGTCACGATCGGCAAGGTCAACGTCGACGACAATCCGGCAACACCCGGCCAGTATGGTGTCCGCGGCATCCCGACAATGATCCTCTTTCATCAGGGCAAGGTCGTCGACCAACTGGTTGGCGCCGTTCCCAAAAATCAAATTGAAAGTCTGATCAAAAAAGCCCTGTAATTGATCCTCTCTGCGGCTAGTCTACAAAAAAGCTCCTGCCTTGATGGCGGGAGCTTTTTTGCTGCAGTGATGAGCCATATTGCCAAAAACCATTAAAATCAGAGCGACACCCCAAAGCGTCGCACCCGACTGGCATTTAAGCGGCTCTCGCTGCCGATCTGCTGCAAGGCGGCGGTAGCCTTTTCAGCAATCAGACGCTGCTGATCACTGATCCCGCCTAAACGACCGTAACTCAGACACAGGTCAATATGGCGCGATAAATCATCGCCACATAATCCCTTGAACAAGATGATAAAATCGCTTACCGACGCCTGGGCGAGCTGATATTCCTCATCGCTGTGATCCCCTTCTTCATGCAGACGCTCGCAAATCTGTCGCAAGGTCAGTTCTTCGCGCAGCGCATGATGAATTTGGCGGAACTTTTCAATCACCTCGCTATCGCGAATTTCTTCCGCCTCGACAGCGGGCTCAACGGCAAAAAGGCTTTTTTCACCTTTGCGCTTTTCTATGTATAGATCGATGATCCGCGTGGCTAACTTGTCTTTACCCAGATAGCGCAACAAACACACGCTACTATCAAGGTTGACAGGGCTGATGTGGCGGGCGTTGTCGCGAAAACTCTCCGACAGGCAATTAATGACATCAGCGGCGTTATCATCAAACGAGTTGTAAAACTTGCGCCAGGCCTCCTGGAACGACTTTTCCGAGCGCGCTGCACGTATCTGCTCGTCATAGTCTTCAGCCACCTCACCCATGCGCTCTTCATCGAGGTAGCCATTTTCTACCAGACGACCAATCTGACGGCCAAAGTCATCCAGGCAGAAATTGTCGTAGCCGCGCAGAATGGCACACCACTGCTGCTGCTGGGTCGTCAGCTTTTCCTCGCTGTCAAGATTACCAAAGGAGGCGATACGATTCATGACAAAGGCGTACTCAGGGGCCTCCGCCGAGCGGCTGTAATAGCACCAGGCGAGCAGAGTGAGAGTCCGAATCGCTCGTTCTAATACCTGCGGGTCATAGTTTTTGAGTAGCGGTACCAGCAAGGCAGCCAGAGCTTCGGTTTTTTTGATGATACGGATATTGTTGATCTGCAGCTGGATGGCCGCCGCGCCGAGAATCTTTCCCAGAGTATCGTTACGTAACGAAATGGCGACACAATCCCTGGCGCTCGGAGCAAAACGCAGCTCACTGTCGATCACCTTCTCACGCAGGCGGTTGTAGTCAATGTGGGAATCGCCGCCAAGGCTTTCGTCATTGAGAATCAGCACCACTTTGCATTTTTTCTGCTCTTTCAGGATGGTTATCAAGCCAAGAATATCCTGGGCCTCTACTCCTTTACCTTTACGTTCAAAATCGTCAAGGCAGATCAGGGTTTTTTCCAGGGACAGAAAAGCCAGGGACTCAAACGGGGCATCGCTAAATTCTGCCGCCTTTTCAACCGAAAAAAAGGCAAATTGTTTTTTGCCGGTGGTCCGCAGCAAGCGGTTCATATTGGTACGAAAGCTCTCCACCGAAGGACGGCGGCCGATGTACTGACGCGACATCATATTTTCAAAGATGCTGTTTTTAAGTTCCTGCAGGGAATTGATACCGAAAAGCGAAACGTACGAATAGTCGTTCAACGCGATGCGTCGTCGATTCTTGGCAGCATGCAGGTAGGCATTCCAGGCGTAGGTTTTACCCACTCCCCATCCCCCTTTAATGGCAAGAACCTCCGGTGCTTCGTTGGCAAGAAAACGACCGATCTGTTGCTCAATAATTGCAATGGACATGGGGCAGTTCCTTTACTGATCGACCGCAGAATAACTATCCCGCCGCAAGTAGCGGGATAGTGGAATTCAGAAGACAGAATCCAGCTGCTTTTGGGTAAAAGAGGAAGGGTCAGCCTAAGGCCCGATGCAACTGTTCTCTGAACCTTCCCGCCCCACCATTGGCCGGATGGCGCACCTTGATTGCCGTAATATTTAGCTGGGACAACTGTAAGGCAGATTTTTCGCCAACTGCGATAACTCGGCGGAACTGCCCGAGCTCCAGCAGTTGCAACAAAACCCGGTGGCCCTCCTTAAGTTCCGGCGGATCCGGGGTACGGTTGCTGAGCAACCCTCTATCAGAACGGTATGGGTGCCAGGGAAAAGCGTTCCATAAAACCACCCGATAGGGATCAATCCCCTGCTGTACAAAAAATCCCCAGACAATGGTTGCGGTTGGCTCGGTAAATCCGTGAGGCCGTACCGCCAGCGAACTGGTGCGCCGCGGCAGCAGGCCCTTGAAGACCATCTCGGGCTTCAGCCCTTTATGAACCAGACCCCCAAGCAACAAGCGTTCCGATGTCATCGGGATACCGCTGAAATGTCCTCCCTGATAACCGATGGCTTCAGCACACAACAACGTATCTGCACGGCCGATACGTTCCTGCAGATAGCAGGTCAGTTGTTCGCAGCGGATCAACGCCCCCTGATCGTCAGCATCGTGATATTGATCCCTCTGCCCCCAGGGGTTAAATACCCCGGCGGCACGATAGGCGCGCAGGCCGGCAAAAAAATCAGTAAGCATGATCATCCTGCCTGAATCAGAATATAAGGCTGGACAATTAACATCAAAAAGGGCTTCTCCAGGGATCTTTCCCACTCTTCCAGCTCGGTGGCGGTCGGCTTGGTCAACTGGCCGGCGGCTATCCACGCCTCCACCTGTGCCCTATCATCAACAGCGACAGCAGTGGCTACCGTTACCAGATCAAGCGCGCCGGCGACGGTCACCAGCGCATCACGACGCAGATGGATGCGCAACTCACGCCAGCTGACCCGGGCAAGATCGCGTTCAAACCCCTCTTTGACAGTCGTCATGTTCGTTGTGCTCCGCAGATCGCCAATAGATTTGTGAATTTGTAACTATTCAGCTGCATTTCTGGGCGCAGGGTCATCATCTCGATTCTGCGGCGCAACAACATCAGCAGCACGGTTAACCTTGAACAGGTTGCCATCTTCTCTACACTCTGCGACACTACTGCCTGACCAACTGCTTGACCACCCGTTCGGCCACCCGATTGGCGGCATTGACGCAATCATTCAGCCCCACCCCGTAAAAAGCATTTCCGGTCAGCAACAATCCCGGTGTTGTTGCCAGGGCATCATCGAGGGCCTGCAATCTGGCGCCATGGCCGCGGGTGTATTGAGGAATGGCACGCGAATGACGAAACACCCGGGCAAAGTCGGGCGCATCGGTAATTCCCATAATCTGGCGCAAATCGGCCCTGGTCCGCGCGATCACCTCTTCATCGGCAAGATCAATCGCTGCGACATTGGTCGCTCCCCCCATCATTGAACGCAACAGCACTTTGCCTTCCGGAGCCCGATTGGGAAAGATGCTCGAATCCCAGAGGGTGCCTAATGTATTGCAGCCTTCCGCACGGGGGATCAGATAGCCAAAACCATCCAGATTGCGCGCGATCCGTTCACGTTCATAGCCAAAACAGATCACATTCATGGGCGCGTAGGGAATCTCACGCAGCAGCTTTGCCGCTTGCGGATTCAGCCCATCGATCATCGTCGCTACGGCATAGGAAGGAGAGGCAGTGACTACCAGATCAGCGTCCAGCTGACGTCCATCGGCCAGATGCACACTATAGCCACCAGAAATTGCAGCGATGCGGACCACTTCCTGACCGCTGATCAGCTCCCCCTGGAGAGCAGCTGCAGCGGCCGTCGTCAACTCCTGAATGCCGTCAACAAAGGAGGTCAGAATCCCGCCGGGCCCAGCAGCACTGGCAACCGCTTTGCCGGCCTTGACGTCGGCACGTTTTTTTCGTGCCAGACGCACCATTGCCTTGAGCAGCCCGCCGTATTCCTGTTCCAACTCATAAATCCGAGGAAAACAACTTTTCAAACTCATGGTTTCCGGATCACCGGCAAAAATACCGGACACCATAGGTGAAATCAGTTTATCCAGAGCTTCCCTGCCCAACCGCCGGCGACCGAACTCGGCGAGGGTTTCATCACTGGGGTCAGTCCGCCTGGGAACCAGCAATTCACCAGCCAGCCGCAGTTTTCCCGGCCAGGAAATCAACTTGGAAGACAGAAAGGATGGGCCATTCTCGGGCAGGCGGTGCAGCACCTTATCAGCATAGATATAACGTTTGCGGGCGTTGTCATCGGAACGCAGCAAACGTTCATCAATCTGCAGCCGCTGACAAAAGTCAAGGGTCATGGGTTTGTTGTCGAGAAAGCCGTTGGGCCCCCATTCACACAGATAGCCTTCTTCCTTGATCGACCAGATTTTGCCGCCGACGCGTTCCTGTTTTTCAATGATCAGGGTGGCCAGATCAAGCCCGGCCTGGCGGGCATGGTCTTCAATAGCACTGGCTGCCGCCAATCCGGAAATTCCTGCACCTATGATTGCGATTCGAGTCATGACAGCCCCTCTAAAAGTTCGGATTAATGAAATTTTTTCGGTATCCTAGCGGTTCACACCGGGCAGGTCAAGCAACCTGCGACACAACACCTGCAAGGCGCTTGACCTGCTGAAAAACTGCTCCTACTATGGAGCATTGCCAACCTGGATGAAAGAGGAGTTCAGCACCATGGCTAAAGATTATTACTCTGTACTCGGCGTCGAACGCAGCGCCGATGCCGCCACGCTAAAAAAAGCCTATCGTAAACTCGCGCAGAAGTATCATCCTGACAAAAACCCCGGCGACAAGGACGCTGAGGATCAGTTCAAACAGCTGACAGAGGCATATGCGGTGCTCTCAGACCCGGAAAAAAAACGCCAGTACGATCAATTCGGTGCTGCCGGTTTTCACCAGCGTTTCTCCCAGGAAGATATCTTCCGCAATGTCAACATGGGGGACATCTTCGGCAACTTTGGTGGCGACGATCTGTTCAGCCAACTCTTTGGTGGACGCACGCAGACCCGCCGACCACCCCCACGCGGTCAGGATTACTCCATGCAGCTCAGCATCCCTTTTCGTCTGGCGGTTCAAGGCGGCGAACGACGGATCGATTACCGCAGTGACGGCAAAGTGGAACAGATCAAGGTCAAGATTCCTCCCGGCATCGAGCAAGGAGCAAAGCTCCGGGTTGCCGGCAAGGGCGGCATCAACCCGGCTGGGGGAACGGCTGGTGACCTGTATCTACATATAGACATCGAACCCGATCCGGTTTTCAGCCGCGAAGGAAGCGATCTGCTGGTCAGGGCGGAAATCCCCTTCAGTGGCATCTGCCTCGGTACGACGATCGAAGTGCCGACGCTGGTCACCCCGAAGCGCGTTAAGGTCCCAGCCGGCATGCAACCTGGCCAGAAGATCCGGTTACGCGGCTTTGGTGTCGCCGCTTCCGGCAAACGGGAAGCCGGCGATCTTTACGCCATCATCGAAGTCGCTGTTCCTAAAAGCCTCAGCACGGAACAGAAAGATCTGTTGAAAAAATTGAAGGAAGTCGGACTGTAAAAAACTGTAAAAGAGGATTTTCCGTTACCAGCGACGCCATTCACCGACACTGTCACCGGCGAGCGCCTGACTTTCAGGCTATTTTTCTTGCCTTACAATCAGTTCACAGGCTATAGTACCGCGGCTCAAGTCAATCTTCAGAGCCAACAGAACACAAGCGTCACACATTACCAAGGTGGCTCACTCGATAATGACAAAACTTCTGCGTTCCCTGTTACCAGCCCTGTTGCTCCTGCTGCTGTTTGGTCTACAATCAGCCATGGGGTGCTCCTCTGCGCTGGGAACGGAACACTCCACAACGAAAATCCAGGTCAACGCCTGCCACTTTCAAATCGACCTCACTGTCGCTGCCCCCTGCTGCGACAGTGCTGCCTGCCATCGCAACTCATCGCCGCTACGCCACTTCGGCAGCCCGGAATACGCCAATCAGATCAAAGATCTGCTTCCACTGATCCTTGAATCACGCCAGCAAGTTCCGCAACCCAAAGCTGCACCTGATCTACAGGAGCATGCTGCCCCCTCCCTCATTGCACGGCAAGAACCCATCAGTTCGTTTGCCCCACGCCATGCTTTAGCGTTTTTACGCACAACTGTCCTGCTGCATTGAGATTATCCCGGCACGCACCACGATAAACAACTTCACTTGTTGATTACTAATGACCCAATCTGTCTGCATTGTGCAGACAATCTGCAACGGGAGATATTTACCTTGACTGAAACAGAAAAAAAACAGGACTTCACCGATCGCATATGGGATTTTTTCTGCTCCCTGAAGCTGACCATTATCCTGCTGCTACTGCTGTCGGTAACCTCAATTATTGGCACGATTATTCCGCAGAATTCCTCTGCGGCGGAATACATCCGCCTTTATGGCCAATCAAACTATGAACTCTTCACCAGACTTCAATTCACGGAGATGTACAGTTCCACCTGGTTTATTGCTTTGCTGGCGCTGTTCTGCGTTAACCTTATCTGCTGCTCGATCAAACATTTTCCCCGCACCTGGAAGTTCTTTAAGGAGCCGGCCCGTATTGCCACCCCCGGACTGTTGAAAAATTCCAGCAACAAGCTGGAAATCAGTATTAAAGAAAGCCCGGAAGTTGTCCTTGATCGCGTCAAAAATACCCTCGACAAAAATTTTGCCAAAGCGTTCCGTACTGATGCTGACGGCAAAATCTACCTGTTTGCCCAAAAAGGAATCTACTCCCGCCTGGGTTCCTACATGACCCACATTTCCATCATTATCGTGATGGTCGGTGCCATCATCGGCAATCTGTTTGGTTTTAAAGCCTACGTCACCATCCCTGAAGGGGGCTCAATTACCCACGTCACCACCCGTGACGGCAGCCGAAACATTGATCTCGGCTTTGAGGTACGTTGCGACAATTTTGATGTCAAATTCTACCCCAACACCAGACGTCCAATGGAATATGCCAGTGATCTGGTTGTGCTACGAGATGGTATCGAGGTCTACGAAAAAAGAATTGTCGTCAACGATCCGCTGTTTTTCGATGGCATTATCTTCTATCAGTCAAGCTACGGCCCGGCCGGAGACGCGATCATCACATTTAACGTAACCGACAACCGAAGCGGTGAAATTCGTGAATTTAGCGCTCCTCTGAATAATCGCGTTCAACTACCTGACGGCTTTAGTGCTATTGTCACTGACTATACTGACGATGACCGTAATTTCGGCCCGGCTATGCGTCTGCATGTCATCAACCCGGATGGAGCGCGCCAGAATCCAATCGTCGTCTGGCAAAACTTTCCAGAATTTGATGTCCGGCGCGGTGATAATTTCAGCTTTGCCATGCTCGGCTTCAATCAACCCTACTTCACCGGCCTGCAGGTGGCTAAAGACCCCGGTGTTAATATTGTCTGGGCCGGCTGTATTTTGATGATCATTGGTCCTTTTATTGCCTTCTTTATGTCCCACAAGCGAATCTGGGCCTGCATTGAACAGGACGGCAACACCACCAAGGTTCAATTGGCCGGCAACGCCCATCGTAATCAGCCGGGATTTGCCCTGGCTTTTGATGATCTGATGCAAAAAGTTGAAATTGCCGTTAAAAACGAATCCCCTACGAAGGAGGGATAACCTATGAATAGTGGACTGCTCTTTAATTTGACGACCATCGCGTATTTTTCCTCAATGGTTCTGTATATCGCTTTTATTGCCACCAAAAGCAACAAGGTCGCAACCACAGCAACCCTGGCGGCGCTGGCCGGCTTTATCATCCAGACCGCTGCGCTGGGAATGCGCTGGTACGAATCCTACGCGATTCTTGGCAGCGAGCATGGACGTGCACCCTTAACCAACCTCTATGAGTCAGTGGTCTTTTTTGCCTGGTCGATCGTAGGCGTCTATCTGATCATGGAATTGAAGTATTTTAAAAAACACCGCGCCGTTGGCGCCTTTGTTCTGCCCATCGCCCTGTTTTCCATGCTCTGGGGACAGATGAGCCTGAACAAATCGATTGATCCGCTGGTACCGGCACTGCAGAGCAATTGGCTGACCTATCACGTTATCACCTGCTTTATCGGTTATGCCGGTTTTGCCATCGCTTTTGGTATCTCGATCATGTACCTGCTGAAAATCGGCAAGGAAGAGAAACATCAGGGGCCTGATCCCATGGGTGGTGTTCTTGGCATGTTCCCACCCACCAGGGTGCTGGACGACATTAACTACAAAGCCATTATGATTGGCTTTCCAATGCTGACCCTCGGCATCATCACCGGCGCCGCCTGGGCTTATTATGCCTGGGGAACCTACTGGAGCTGGGACCCGAAGGAGACCTGGAGCCTGATCGTCTGGTTTATCTATGCAGCCTTTCTCCATGCCCGTTTTACCCGCGGCTGGGCCGGCCGCAAAGCGGCCTGGTTGTCGATCTTCGGCTTTGGCGCCACCGTATTCTGCTATCTGGGAGTCAACCTGGTACTGTCCGGTCTGCATTCCTACGGCGGTGGCTGATCGGCCGGCAGAATATACACTGACCAACAAGAAAGGGCGCCTCGACATGGGGCGCCCTTTTTATCTATCTGCCATCCTGAAGGATAGCGGCAGCTACAATGTTGGACCGATCTACCTTTTTCGGGTCGGCATCCCAGTGGGTGGCCTTGTCATCGAAACTCATCTGCAACAGTTTTCGGCGATATACTAAGGTACCGGTAGCGCATCACAATCGGCAGAAATCCAATGCGATGTTTCTGCCATGCGCATTTCAACCCGGCCATCTTCCGGCAATTCAATCCCTGGCAGGTCAACATTTTCAAGATAGCGACCTTTGCCGACAAACACCGAACGCATGTGCTCTGCACTGAGGATCCGCAACTCCCCATCAAAATCACCACTGAATCCCTCTGCGTCATCACAACGCCCGTTAAGACGCACCATAGAACCATCCGTGCGCACTATTTCAAAACGGCACTCCGGCATTTCCTCATTGACACGCTGCAAATAGGCGTGCGGATCGGTAATAATCGCTATATCGTCGGCACTGATGCACTGATAATCCCGATGAATGTCCGCCATCGTCCCCCATGCCGCCTCCACCGCTGCCCGGTATTCCGGCGGCAACTCTTCCAGCATCTGCTGCTGCGCAGCACGCAAGGCATCCTGCATGTTTACATCATTTATTGTCGTTGTTGACTCAATCATCCACAGACCCGGTTGTGGAGATGGAATGTCTCTTTGCGCCAGAACCATGAACGGCGTCAGGATAGCGAACAGCAGCATCAGGAAAAAATGGGGAAAGGATCGATTCATGAGCGACTCCGGCAGTTATTGGACACAGATTCATGCAAAATATCTTTAATGACAGCCTAAGGCTTGAGCATCTTTAACAGACTCGACAGATACCTGCAACATCAATATAATGGCCAATTCATGTATGCTTTTTGTATCTGTTCAGCACCGGATCGGGGGTCCTATGTCAAGGGACGCGATTGTTTCCCGTTGGGTCATCCATGACCGCTTGTTGTCGCCATCCATGGCGACAAACACTCTTGTCACAGGCGCCCCGACCCTGCGCAAGGGCATAGCTGAACAGATACGCTTTTTTTGTAATCCCTTTGCCGACAGGAGTCTATCATGAACAGTCAGATTGCCACAGCGATCTCCCTTCCCCACCAGCCGGTTGCCATCCTCTGGAGCGATGAAAAACCCGAAGGAGCGCAAATGTTCAAGGATAAATCCTGGAGCTGCAGCCTGTGGCTGACGGCGGCAGCGGCCAAGGGAAAGGTTACCGCCTGCAGTCGCGATGCTTTCGGCTGTTTCGGCGGCGGCACCGGCTTTGGCTTCGGCGACCAGTATCGTAATTTCCCCGGCGGGACAGAAGGATTCTGCCGCTTCCTTTCCTCCGGCAACGCCGGCCACCCCGACGGGGAAGAGGTCGCCAGGGCGCTCAAGGCTTTTACTGATGAACATTTTATCGAGGAGTACCTGCAGGGGGAACGTTATCTGAAAAACCCGGAGGCAGTGCGTGATTTTATCGATGATCTGCCGATGCGTGATATTCCCACCCAATATGTCGTATTCAAACCCCTAAGTGAGATTGATCCGCAGCAGGAGGAACCGATTGTTGTGGTGTTCTTCTGTGATCCCGACCGGTTTTCTGCCCTTGGTGTGCTGGCCAACTACAGCTTTGAAGGCAATGACAATGTCATCTTCCCCTTTGCTGCCGGTTGTCAGGCGGTCGGCCTCTATGCTTATGATGAAGAGGAAAAAGACCGCCCCAAAGCGGTAGCCGGCCTGATGGACTTGTCGGCGCGCCTCTACCTGCGCAATCACTTCGGCGAAAATGTCATGAGCATGTCGATCCCCTGGTCCATGTTTCAAACCATGGAGGAGAATGTCATCGGGTCTTTTCTTGAGCGCCACACCTGGAACAAGCTGCTGCAGAGCAAAACAGCCTGAACACTCGAATCTTACTCAACCGGCTTGTACCAGACGTTCATACTCTCCAGCCCGCCGGAAATCTGGGTATTCTGCACCAGGGTGCCGCCGTACCGATAACCGCTTTTGGCAAAGGCGATATTCATGCCGAAGGAGGTGGCACGGGCAATAGTGTAACAGGTTTGAACCCTTGCCTGCGCCATCAGGGTTTCCAGTTTGGCTAACAGCAGATGCGCCAGTCCCTCTCCCCGGCAGGCGGGAGCGGTGGCAAAATCGGTCATTTCGGCATGGGAGGCGGCTTTGTCAACCTCGGCTGATGCCAGAGCAATCAGTTCCTCTCCCTTCCAGATACCGGCGTAGGTCACATTGTCAGCCATTGTCTCGGCCAGATAAACCGGGTCATGAATCGGAAACGGGTAGCTGGAAAAAACCCGCTGATAGAGGTCGGCCATGGCGGTACAATCATCAGGGTCTGCCAACCGGCATTGATTGGCTGCGCCTTCCGGCAAATGGACGGGAGCAAGAGAACCAGACTTTCTCCGGGCAGCATTCAACACCTTAACTACGCGTTCGGAGTCTGGATCCTGTTGACGTTCAGCCTGAGGATAACTGGCCAGAAACAACCCATCAATTTCGCCCTGATAGAAACCCGGCACCTGTGCTTCAACACAATAACCAGCTTCAAGAAAAGGATCTTTACTGGTTGCAGGAATTTTAGCGAATACCTTGGAATAGTTGTGCTGATCGACCAGCTCATTAATGTACTCAAGCACTCCAACCACATCGTCCTGCTGCAGTTTCATCAGATAAACCCGATCATTTTCCGGACCATGCTGCAATATGGAGGATCTAAAGGATTCAACACGATCAACTGTCATCACGTCGCTCCATACGTTCGTTACCGGCCGGAGTCAAGCTGATGGTTTCATCATAATCACACAGCAGCTGTTCAATCCCGGTGGCATTGTAGTTATCGTCGGCACCCTCCAGATTCAGTTGCAGATCGCAGATCCTGCACTGACGATCGCAGAACTTGGCTTTATAGCTTTCAGGTTCGGCATAGGTGGTGATCACCCCTTCGTAGTTGCGCAGCACGACCTTATTGGTTGACAAAGAAATCAGGTAGTTCGGCGTCAAGGGAATTTTACCGCCACCGCCTGGAGCATCAACCACATAGGTCGGCACGGAAAAACCACTGGTATGGCCAATCAAGCCTTCCATAATCTCGATCCCCTTACCCACCGGGGTACGGAAATGGGACAGTCCTTCAGACAGATCGCACTGATAGAGATAATAGGGACGGACGCGGTTCTCCACCAATTTGTGCACCAGCGACTTAACAATCCGCACGCAGTCATTTACCCCGGCCAGCAGCACCGTCTGATTACCCAAAGGGATACCGGCATCAGCCAGTCTTCTTAGCGCCTGCTTCGATGAACTGGTAAGCTCTCGTGGGTGATTAAAGTGGGTATTGAGCCACAGGGGGTGATGTTTTTTTAGCATGTCGACCAGATCGTCAGTAATCCGATAGGGGAGAACTACCGGCATACGTGAACCAATACGGATCACTTGAACGTGCTTGATCTGGCGCAGTTCGGTCAAAATCCAATCGAGATACTGATCAGAAAGCATCAGGGGATCGCCGCCGGAGAGCAGCACATCACGCACCTCGGTAGCACCGCGGATATAATCAAGGCCGGCACGGACCTGATTCCGATCGGGGATAGAATCAGTGTCGCCGACCTTACGTTTGCGCGTACAGTGGCGACAGTACATGGAGCAGACATTGCTGACATGGAATAACACCCGGTCGGGATAACGATGGGTGATGCCCGGTGCCGGACTGTCACGATCTTCCGCCAGCGGATCACTCATGTCGCATTTCTCAATTTCCAACTCTTTAGGATCAGGGAACGCCTGGCGAAAAATCGGATCATTGCGAAAATCATCAGCATCAATCAAGGACAGGTAGTAAGGCGTGATCGACAGGGGGAATTTTCGCAGAGTTAGGCCAATTTTGCGCCGCTCCACATCTTCAAGCTCAATCCCGAGAAGTTTCTCAAAGGTGTCGACGCGGTTGATGGAATTGCGCAGTTGCCAGTGCCAGTCAGTCCATTTGGATTGGTTGACATGATAGTCGCTTAAGTCTGCTGCGATTTTTTGTTGATTACTCGAGTAAATGCCCATAATAAAAGCCTTTTTCTCCTTTTTTTCCGTTCGAATCTAACGTTGGTAAAAATGGGATAAAGAATCACCACCTGAAGGTGAGATCCTGTGTCATACCATTAAAGTATAATTATTTAAGATGTCAGAGATAAACTAATAAAGTGGGGTAAACAGGAGTTTTTGAGTTCTGCTCAAAAGTTTCGAATGTAAAAAAATAAATACTAACCATTTATTATAATTTCCGATGATCTTGTTAGAAGCATCGATTTATTATCGAAGGAATTTACTATTCTTAAAGTCACCAACAAACCATAACAAAGAATCTTTCACGAGGCAAGGAACAATCTGTGGCATTTTTATGCAAAATCACCCTGCACTCACCCTGGTCAGCGCTGATTGTTTTATTGTAACTGTTCAGCACCGGATCGGGGCTCCTATGTCAAGGGACGCTTGTCGCCATGGACGGCGACATCCCATCTGCGCCCACCCAACCTGATCAATCCCAAGCTGATTTATTGGCCGCAGCCAATCCTTAGAGGTTTTTTATGCCTGTTATTCTGATCAGTTTTGCCTTTGCCTTCGGTTTACTTTTAAGTCGCTTGGGGCTACCTCCCATGGTGACAAGGGCAATAAAAAAACCCCGAAAGCTGTCATAACAGCCCTCGGGGGAGGGGGGGGTATTGCATTACCGCTGCGGAAAGCCTGTTAACGCGGAGCACCACTGGCGTGGGCTTTTGTTGCATGACCAGAACCGGTTTGGGGAGTGTACGATTTTCCCGCTAGCGGACGGCCACTGCGACGCTGGCTCTTGGCAGGCTGGCGACTGGAGGGCGCTGCCCCGCCACCGCGCACAGGACGCCGCGCTGGTGAGTCAACGGCCGAAGCGACCAGCTTCAAACCGGCCTCCTGCTCCTGCAAGGGAATCCGGCGCTGTAACAGGGTTTCAATATCGTGCAGCTGCTTGCGTTCTTCACTGCAGACAAAGGAAATAGCATTGCCGGTATTGCCGGCACGGCCGGTGCGACCGATGCGGTGGACATAATCTTCAGGAACGTTGGGCATTTCATAGTTGACGACAAAGGGCAGTTGCTCAATATCGAGACCTCGCGCAGCAATGTCGGTAGCCACCAGCACCCGCACCCTGCCCTGCTTGAAATCGGCCAGCGCTTTGGTTCTGGCACCCTGGCTCTTGTTGCCGTGGATCGCCGTCGTCGTGATACCGTCCTTGTCAAGCTGACTAGCCAGGCGATTGGCGCCATGCTTGGTGCGGGTAAAGACCAACACCTGCTGCCAGTTACTGCCGGAAATCAGATGGGAAAGCAGAGCGCGCTTGAACCCCTTATCAATCCGGTACATCACCTGATCGACCTGCTCGGCAGCGGTGTTCCGCCGCGCCACCTCAATCATCTCCGGAGCCTTCAAAAAACCGTCAGCCAGGCGCTTGATATCATTGGAAAAGGTCGCCGAAAACAGCATATTCTGGCGATTGCGCGGCAGCAGGCCGAGAATTTTACGGATATCATGAATAAAGCCCATGTCGAGCATGCGATCGGCTTCATCCAGCACCAACATTTCAACCTGTGACAGATCGATGGTTTTCTGACCAACATGGTCAAGCAGACGTCCCGGAGTAGCCACGACAATATCAACCCCTTTACGCAAGGCATTGATCTGCGGACGAATATTGACGCCACCAAAAACCACCGTCGAGCGCAGCGGCAGATACTTGCCGTACAAGCGAAAGCTCGCTTCAACCTGGGCCGCCAGTTCGCGGGTCGGGGTGAGAATCAGAGCACGAATCGCGCTACTGCTCTGGGATGTTTTTTCACTCAAGCGGTGCAGCACCGGCAGGGCAAAACCAGCGGTTTTACCGGTTCCGGTCTGGGCGCCGGCAAGCAGATCGCCGCCTTGCAGGACCACCGGGATCGCCTTGGCCTGAATCGGTGAGGGTTGGCTGTAGCCTGCTTCAGATACAGCACGGAGGAGTTCGGCCCGCAGACCGAGTTGTTCAAACGACATAAATATTTTTCTCCAAAAATGGAACCGGCCCATCCCTAAGCGCTATGGCATAAGGAACGGTCAACAGGCAGGAATCTCTAAAATGAGGGTCTAAGGGGGAGATATGCGAGGGTAAAACGCAAAAAACTATCCGATGGACACAAAATGACGCGGACCGAAGGCGTCAAGGATCATTTAAAATAGCAGATACTCCGACGCCTGTCCACAACAATCACACCTGCTGTCGGTATATTTACACCATTAACCCTTTTTCAAGCCTGCAAGAAAAACGAACAACATCGGCCGTAGCAACAATCTTGCCATTCCAGGGACCACTCTCTTTGCCGTGGAAAAAAACGACTTGCTTGTTTTTTGTCATAAGCTAATCCCGCGCAACAATTTACAGATCCGGATATTCCACCAACTCCCCGGGAGAGGTGGTAATCACCGTTTTGCCATCCCGATATCTTAGTCCATCGGGGAGCAGCGGCACCTTCCCCTTGCCGCCGGGCAGGTCAACAACAAAATGAGGGCACGCCATGCCCGACACCGGGCCGCGTAGGGCACGGATAATGTCCAGACCGGTCTGTAGCGGTGTACGAAAATGGGCCGTACCTTCCACCAGATCCATCTGATGCAGATAGTAGGGGCGCACGCGGATTTTCAGCAGACCGCGCAGCAGTTCGATCATGGTTGCGACGTCATCGTTCACCCCGTGCAACAGCACCGTCTGATTACCGAGAACAATACCCTGGTCCGCAAGCAGAGCGCAGGCGGCGGCGGAAGCCGGCGTCAGCTCGCGCGGGTGATTAAAATGGGTATTGAGATAAAGCGGGGTATATTTCTTGAGGATTTGACACAGCGCCGGGGTAATACGCTCGGGCAGGGTCACCGGCACCCGACTACCAATGCGGATGATCTCGACATGGGAAATAGCACGTATCCGCACCAGCAGATCTTCAAGGACGCTGTCAGGCAGAATCAGCGGATCACCACCGGAGAGAATCACATCGCGTATACGTTCATCAGCGGCAACATAGTCGATCCCTTCACGCTGCTCACGAAAACTGACGGCATGGTCACTGCTGCCAACCTTGCGCTTGCGCGTGCAGAAGCGGCAGTACCCGGCGCAATTGTTGGACACCAGCAGAATCACCCGGTCAGGATAGCGGTGGATGATGGCCGGCACGGGAGAATAATGCGCTTCGGCCAGCGGGTCAGCATAGCCACCCGCTTGCAACTCGCGCACATCGGGAACGCACTGGCTCCAGAGCGGATCTCCAACCGCACCGATCAGATCAAAATACCCGGGGGTAATTTTCAGCGGATAGCGCGCCGCCACCTCCCGCAACGGTTCCGGATCGATCCCGAACCGTTGTGCCAGCTCATCGACCGTCGTGACACTTTCTTTGAGGCGCTGCTGCCACAACTCCAGCGCCATCAGACGGCTCCAATCGGATCATGACGAGCACACTCAGGCAGAGTCCGGGCTTTCATGTCAAGGGCGTCTGTCGCCATGGACGGCGACAGTCGAACGGCCATGGATGGCGCATAGTGTCCCCTGGAATGAAAGTTTCGACTCTGCCTACCTGAAACATCATTCATCAGGCGATGCTTCCAGCGACCCGCCAAGATTTTTCACCATATCCTGCAGCTGGCGATTCTGGCGGGTCAACTGATCAATACGCAGATTGCAATCGGTGACAACCGCATTGAGTTCTTCCAGCAGCCGATCCTGATAGCTCAAGCGGACTTCAAGTTCATCCAGACGTTCATTGACATTGTGCGGCATCTTTTGCTCCTTGAGTACGAAAGTTATTGTTATAGCCTTCCGAACAAAATATGCCAACAGCCTGCTTCACTTTTATCCACACAACAAGAGCCGGTACCATTTCAATTATTGGAAAAAAATGGTACCGGCGTTGTTTACTGCTGTTTGCTGCTAGTGTCTTTTTCAGCGTTTTTGCTACTTCACTTCATACTGAAATTCAAACTGTCGCGCTTTATTATCCTGCAGCTGGGTTCCCACCTGCAGGGTATAGGTGCCTTTTTCACGCAACTCAACATCACCACCAAAAGCTCCATCCATCCCTGACAGCGAGATGGCCGGCAAGGTTTGTCCACCTGGCGCAACAATGCGCACAGCGACCCGACCGGAGTCGAGCGCCTTCATCGTAGCAGCGTCTTCAAAAGCAACCATCAGGTGATGGGTCTGCTTCATTCCGGCGGCAGCCATGGCCTCACTGGTATCACTGATGTGCGCCATGGCCTTGACCCCATCCCGAGCCTGGGTGCCGAGCATGATCATGTCATCAGTCATCTCCATCCCCATATGGCCACCACTGTGTCCAGCTTCAGATGTTTTTTTCATCTGATGGGCGTCATGCCCCGATGCCGCCGGAGCGCTGCTGCCGTGGCCACTGTGGCCGCTGTGGCGCATGGCTAGAGAGATTCCAGCGGTGAGGAACAGCAGCAGCAAAGCCAGGGCAATCGTCATTTTTGTCATTTTTTTCATGTTGTTTCTCCTTGGTTGAGAGGTTCTGGTGAATTTACCTTCACAGGTGTTGTTAATTCCTCATCCGGAACCGTCGGCACCGGACTGGGGTCCAGGGAACGGGAGCGCCAGAGGTAAAAGAATACCGGGTAGAGCAATAGTTCGAGGAGCAGGGATGTCACCGTGCCACCAATCATCGGCGCGGCGATACGCTTCATCACATCGGAACCGATACCGCTACTCCACATAATCGGCATCAGGCCGGCGATAATAGTCACCACCGTCATCACCTTGGGACGGATACGCCGCACCGCCCCGTAGTGAATCGCCTGGATCAAATCACCGCGGGTACGCATCCGCCCCTCCTCGCTCCAGCGTTTATGCGCCAGATCAAGATAGAGCAGCATCACCACGCCGGTTTCCGCATCCAGCCCCGCCAGGGCGATGAGGCCGACCCAGACGCCGATGGACAGGTTGTAATCAAGCAGGTAGAGCAGCCAGAAGGCACCGATCAGGGAAAAGGGCACGGCGGAAAAAACGATGGCGGTGCGCACCAGGGATTTGGTGCTGATATAAATCAGGACGAAAATCACCAGAATCGTCATGGGGATGATCACCAGCAGTCGCTCGCGCGTCGATTCGATATACTCATACTGACCGCTCCAGACCACGTTGTAGCCCGGCGGCAAGGAAACATGTTCGATGACGGCATTGCGGGCAGCCGCGACATAGTTGCCGATATCACTGGTAGCAAGATCAACATAAACCCAGACCGTACGTCGGGCGTTCTCGCTCTTGATACTGTCGGGAGCCTGACGCACCACCAGATTGGCAAGCTGCGTCAGAGGGATATGGCGCCCCCCCGGAGCGGGTACCAGGACTCGCTTCAGACTATCGGCATCATCCCGGAAATCACGATCGTAACGCACATTAATGGAATAGCGCTCCAGCCCTTCCACCGTTTCGGCAATCTTCATACCGCCGATGGCGGTCTGCACCACCTCGGTAATATCGCCGATATTGATGCCGTAACGGGCAGCGGCCGCGCGGTCAATATCAACGTCGAGAAAGAACCCACCGACGGCCCGTTCAGCAATGGCTGATCTGGTTCCGGGCAGATCACGCACCACCGCTTCGATTTCTTCTGCCAGGCGGCTTAAAATATTCAGGTCATCCCCCATGACCTTGATACCAACCGGGGTCTTGATGCCGGTGGACAGCATATCGATGCGGGTTTTGATCGGCATGGTCCAGGAGTTGGTCAAGCCGGGAAAGCGCACTGCCCGATTAAGCTCGTCGGTCAGTTGCTCGATAGTCATCTGTTTCGCTTCGGGGAACACCCGGCGCAATGGTTTTTTGATGAAAGCTAAAGCATCAGGCCAGTGGCTGTAAAACCTGTCGGTCGGCAGATAGCGCCACTCATCCCGGGGTTTGAGCATGATGGTGGTTTCAACCATCATCATCGGTGCCGGATCGGTGGCGGTCTCAGCCCGGCCGATCTTGCCGAAAACCCGCTCCACCTCAGGGAAAGAGGCGATAATTTTATCCGTCTGCTGCAACAGTTCCTTGGCCTTGGTCACCGAGATGCCGGGCAGGGTGGTAGGCATGTAGAGCAGATCCCCCTCATACAACGGCGGCATGAATTCAGTACCAAGGCGGCTTAGAGGATAGGCCGTCGACAACAGCAGCAGCAACGTGACAAAGAGGACGGTCTTGCGGCGCTTAAGGACGACATCCACCAGGGGATGATAGATGCGGATCAGTCCACGATTGACGGGGTTGGCTGTCTCCCCACGAATCCGGCCACGAATGAAAAAACTCATCAGTACCGGCACCAGGGTAATCGACAGCAGGGCGGCGGCGGCCATGGCGTAGGTCTTGGTATAGGCCAGAGGCTTGAACATGCGTCCGGCCTGTTCTTGAAGAGTGAACACCGGCGCAAAAGAAACAGTAATTACCAGCAGGGCAAAAAAGATGGTCGGGCCGACCTCTTTGGCCGCCTCCACAATGATCGATTTTCGATTGGCATTGGCCGGGGCAAATTCCAGTTTTTTATGGGCATTTTCCACCATGATGATGGCCGAATCGACCATGGTTCCAAGGGCAATGGCGATACCGCCGAGACTCATGATGTTGAAACTGATCCCCTGCAGATACATGATGATGAACGACATCAGGATCGCTATCGGCAGCGCCAGGATAACGACAAAGGCGCTGGGCAGATGGAACAGGAAAAGAATAATCACCAGAGCCACAACAATGCTCTCTTCGATCAGCTTGTGCTGCAGGTTCTTGACCGCTCCGGTGATCAGTTCACTGCGATCGTAGGTCGGAACAATCTCCACCCCTTCGGGCAAGCCTTTTTTCAGTTCCTCCAGTTTCTGTTTAACCCGCTCGATGGTTTTCAGGGCATTCTCCCCCGAGCGCATGACAATAATACCGCCGGCAACCTCCCCTTCACCGTCAAGCTCAGCGATGCCGCGGCGCATCTCGGAACCGATGCGCACCTGAGCCACATCCCCCACCCTGATCGGCGCACCTCCCGGAGTCGCCATCACCACCACGTTGGCCAGATCTTCCACCGAGCGAATATAGCCACCGGTAGTGCGTACCATGAATTCCGTTTCCCCCATCTCAATGGCGCCGCCGCCGACATCCAGATTGGCGTTGCGGATGGCCATCATCAGTTCGGTCACGGGAATATTGTAGGCAAGCAGCCGGTTGGGATCGACGGCCACCTGATATTGCTTGACGAAACCACCGAGGCCGGCAACCTCTGAGACCCCTTCCACCGAAGACAGTTCATAGCGCAAAAACCAGTCCTGCAGACTGCGCAGCTCTTGGAGATCGTGACGATCGGAGGTCAGGGCATACTGATAAACCCAACCAACGCCGCTGGCATCGGGACCAAGGGTCGGATTGACTCCTCCAGGCAAGCGGCCCGAAACCGAGTTGAGATATTCCAGCACGCGCGAACGCGCCCAGTAGAGATCGGTTCCATCCTCAAAAATGACATAGACAAAGGAATAGCCA
Organism: Pelovirga sp.; assembly: GCF_059864205.1. Lineage (NCBI taxonomy): Bacteria > Pseudomonadati > Thermodesulfobacteriota > Desulfuromonadia > Geobacterales > Geobacteraceae > Pelovirga > Pelovirga sp. The sequence goes on along the minus strand of NZ_JCBCBS010000084.1, from coordinate 7,670 downwards.
AAGAAGGAATAACCGCGCACCGTCTTGGCTCCCGGGACCGCCAGCATCTGGGTGGTCAGGGGGTAGGTGACCTGATCTTCCACCACCTGGGGGGCCTGCCCGGGGTACTCGGTAAAGACAATCACCTGGACATCGGACAGATCAGGGATGGCATCAATGGGGGTGTTGCGCAAGGCAAACAGCCCACCCGCCACCAGAAAAGCGGTGGTCAGGATCACCAGGAAACGATTGCGGAACGACCATTCAATGATGTGGGATAACATCGTAATAACCTTTCAGTACCTTAAGGGTCAATGACCACTGTGATCGTTGAACAAATCGTCAACGGAAACATCCTGGCCGGTGACCGCGCGCATCTTGTCAATGGCCTCACGCAAACGGCTTTCCGAATCAAACATGAACTGGGCGCTGACCACCACCTGCTCTCCCTCATTGAGGCCGTGAACCTCAACCAACCCGTTACTACCGCGCAAACCCACGTGGACTGGACGGGGATCAAACTTGCCCTCGCCGAGGGCAACAAACACCCGCTGCTGCTGACCGGAATCAAGCACCGCTTCACTGGGCACCAACAGGGCATCAGTGACGCTGCGTCCCTCAAGGCGCACCGTAACAAACATGTCGGGGCGCAGCTGGCGATCCGTGTTGGGCAGTTCAATACGTGCCTTAACCGTACGGGTCATGCCATCGGCGTAGGGATAAATCAGATCGACCTTGCCGGGGATGGTCTTGCCCAATTGGGTAATCTCCACCTCGGCCGCCATCCCTCCAGCAATCCAGGGCAATTCGTACTCGTAAATATCGGCATAGACCCAGATACGCGAGAGATCGACAAGCTGGTACAGTTCCATCCCGGCAGCGATAAACATCCCCTGATTGACCATTTTTTCCGTCACGACGCCACTAAACGGTGCATACAGAGGCAGGGTGCGCTGCACCTTTTTGGACTGGCGCAACCCCTCGATATCTTTCGCAGAGATATCCCAATAGCGCAGCCGGGTTTCTGCCGCAGCCAGTAATTTTTCAGCGCTGTCCGCGACGCCGGCAATGGAGCTCTGTTGCAGGCGCTCATAATTTCGCAGCGCCATGAGGTACTCTTCCTGGGCGCTGACCAGATCTGGACTATAGATGGTCAGCAGCAACTGCCCTTTTTTGACCTCCTGGCCGGCCTGATTGACATGCAACCCCTCGACCCAGCCGGAAATCTTGCTGTTGACGGATGTCCGAGCAGTCTCTTCATAACCGACGATACCAACGGTGCGGATGTTGCGACTCAGATTGCCGCGCGTGACTTGAGCCAGACGCACCCCCATGTTCTGCACCACCACCGGGTCGATTTCGATGGTGCTGCCGGTACCGCCGCTCTCGAATTGATCGTAGGGCACCAGATCCATGCCACAGATCGGGCACTGCCCCGGCTCATCGGAGGTGATAAAGGGGTGCATCGGGCTGATATATTTTGGCGTTTCAGCAGCCACATAAGCAGCGCCCAGCAATAAAATCGTCAGTAGTAACAAAAGTATTTTTTTCATCGGCCAATCCATCAATGTTAAGTTTCAGGTATCTGTTCAGCACCGGATCGGGAATCCTATGCCAAGGGACGCTTTTCGTCATCCATGACCGCTTGTTGTCGCCGTCCATGGCGACAAACACCCTTGCCACAGGACACCCGACCCTGCGCAAGGATATTGCTGAATAATTACAGTTTCAGCTAGTTAAAGAACTCATTATCAGGGAGTCGGGATGCTTGAACACAGCGGGGAACTGTTTGAGGCGTCAGCCGAGTTTTGCCCGCAAGAGAAAGCATTCCGACTCCCTGATTTTCCCGAGACCACACCATCACAGCTCCCCACCAACCAGTGTCCGCAATTGCGCCAGAGACATGTGATAATCCGCCAGCATCTTGTGATAGTCGATTTGATAGCCGAACAACCCCATCTGTTGATCCAGCACCATAGGAAACTCAAGTTTTCCCACCTGATAGGCAGAGACTGAAGCTTCCAGTGACTGTTCGGCCTGAGGGATGATCGCTTCACGGTAAAGGATCACCTGCCCGGAGCGCAGCTCCAGCTCAGCCAGGCGCTGGGTAATCCCCCCCTCGATGGCATTGTGCACAGCGCGCAGTTCGTTGGTCACCATAGCGCTCTCGCTTGCGGCCTCATGAACCATGGCACGACGCTTAGCGCGCTGAACCGGCAGATTGAAGGAAAGGGTCAGGGCGTACATATCTTCCCCCTCCACATCTCCCATGCCGGACCGCAGCCGATCACGCTGCATGTACTCAAAACTGATAGTGACATCGGGGTAAAAATCGAGCTTTGCCAGTCGTTGATTAGCCAGACTCTTTTCGTGCTGGGCCGCAAGGCTGTGCAGCAGCGGCCGCTGGGAGAGGGCCTGCTGACGCAGGGCTTCCGGTTCGAGACTGGGCTCAACCAGGGTCAGCTCCGGCATGGTGCCGACGCTTGTCACCTGGGGCCTGGCCAGCAACTCGTTGAGCAGTGCCTGCTGGATCTGGCGCTGCTGCTTTTGCACCAGGAGCATTTCCTGCATTTTTGAGCGCTGCACCTGGGCCGCCAGAATCTCCTGCATCGATCCTCGCCCCACGGCATAACGGGTTTCAGCAAGAGCGATCAGATCATCCAGTAACTGCAAATTCTCTTCGGTCAGGCCGATGCTCTTATCCACGGCATAAATACGATAGCCGGTTTCCCGAACCATTTGTGCCAGTTCCAGCTTGCGCTCATCGATGAGCCAGCGTGCAGCTTGCGCCTCACTATATGCCGCAGCAGTTTTAGCCCCACGCTTACCCCGGTAAGGAATCATCTGGGAAATGCCGATGACCTTCTGGGTCATGGGATCCTCACGAAAATTGAAGGGGTCGCTTACCAGGGCATTTTGAATCCCGAGCATCAGCATCGGGTCTTCCAGGGAGCCGGCGGCTTCCGCTCGCTGCCGCAGCATCTGCCAGCGAGCATCAGAAACCGCAACTTCCGGATTCCTGGTCAACGCCTGGGCAACCAATGCTTCAAGGTTTTCCTCAGCCGCAACAGCATGGCCTCCCAGCAGCCACACCAAGGCAAAAAAACCAAAAAAAATAATTTTCACACGAACCTCCGACACCAGCAGAATGGATCGACAGTAACTATCTTCGAAAAGACACCTACAACTTGTGTGCCAAAACTATTTTAGCTTATTTTTCAGTTGTTTAGTTTTCTCAAGAGAAGCAAAGAAGGAGGGCTGCAGACTATTCTACAGTGGGCAGTTGAATAGTCTGCAATTAGGCGGGGGATTTCATCTCATATTTTTCTAACCGATAGAGCAAAACGTGACGCGGGATCTGCAACAACTCAGCGGCACGGGTCTGGTTGCCGCTGCTGAGTTCCAAAGCCTGACGGATGGCTGATTTTTCCAGCTCCTCCAAAGAATAACCTGTCGCCGGCAGCACGAAGCCGGCCTCATCAGCAGAACCATCGCCGGAGCGCTTTTCCTGATCTGCTTTGCCGCGCAGGTTTGCCGCCAGGTCAGCCAACTCTACCGCATCGCCGTTGCACAAAATCGCCAGGCGCTGCATTAAGTTCTTCAGCTCTCTGACGTTACCTGGCCACGAATACTGTTGCAATGCGGCGATAACATCATCCTTCATGCCCAGCTGCCGTTCTTCAGCATATTGCCGCAGAAAATGACGGGCCAACAACGGGATTTCCTCGCGGCGCTGACGCAAGGGGGGAACTTCGAGGGGAATAACCGCCAGCCGGTAGTAAAGATCCTCGCGAAACTTACCCTGACGAATCTCATCTTCCAGATTCAGGTTGGTAGCGGCCACCACCCGCACATCGACAGAGCGCGTCTGCCCGCCGACCGGTTCAATTTCTCCCAGCTGCAACGCCCTCAGCAGCTTCGGCTGTTGATCGATGGGCAATTCACCGATTTCATCAAGGAACAGGGTGCCGCCATCGGCCTGTTCGAATTTCCCCTTACGATCTTTGAGCGCTCCGGTAAAAGATCCTTTCAGATGACCGAACAATTCACTTTCGATCAACCCTTGCGGAATTGCTGCACAGTTCAGAGCAACAAAGGGCTGACCAGCCCGTGCACTTTTGTCGTGAACGCGCCGAGCCAGCAGCTCTTTGCCAGAGCCACTTTCTCCCGTCAGCAAGACCGGAACCTCAGATGTTGCCACCCGATCCAGGGTAGCAATCAGCTTTTGCATCACAGGGGCAGCAGTGATGATGTCAAAACTTTCACCCTGGGCAAGTTTTTTTCGCAGTTCTTTGTTTTCCCGCTGCAAGCCGCCGTAGGACAAGGCCCGCTCCACCGCAAGACGCAGAGCGTCACGGGAAAAGGGCTTGACCAGATAATCGTGAGCGCCAAGCTGCATAGCTTCCACCGCACTCTCGACGCTGCCGAAAGCGGTTACCATGATCACCAGAATATCGGGGTAATCCCGTCGCACATGGGTCAAGAGTTCAAACCCGCCCATCCGCTCCATCTTCAGGTCGGTGACGATCAAGCGCGGTGGTTCCTTGCGTACCGCCACCAGGGCCTCGTCACCATCGCCGGCAACGCTCACTTTGTACCCCGCCTGCTGCAGGGTATATTCCATCATCCGCCGCAAGGAATCATCGTCATCGACGACCAGAATCTTTTCAGCCATTTATGAATTCTCCTGATACAAAACTTCATTTCCTGAAGAATAACTGATTGTTCCAATTCTCTCAAACAAAGACTACTTTCTGCCAACTACTGTTGAATATTCTACAGCAAGATTTAACCAACACCTTTCCTGCCCATTGGGGACATCGTATTTGTCTGTATTTTCATCATATTAGCAACGCAAAAAATTTGGCATGACTTATGCTATTACAATAACACAAAGGATCGCAAGTTCCGACAAAGCCCCTGCGGGGCAAAAGTCTGGAATCACCAAAAACCTGGCTTATATCGCAAAGTCATTGAACCGAAAGGAGATACAACAATGAAACATTGGAGAACGTTGCTGGTAATAGGCGGAATTTTACTGACATTAGTGGTATCAGGAATGCTGGTTGCCTGTACCGGCACCCAGAAGCATCAGATGCACAACGAAACCGGGGCAATGGACCACAGTATGATGGATCGGGGTGGTATGGACCACAGTACGATGGATCAGGGTGGCATGGACCACAGTATGATGGGTAAGCAAGGAATGAATCACGACATGATGGGGCAGGAAGGAATGAATCACACCATGGATTCAGGCCCGGCCGATGACACCTACGACCTGCGCTTTATTGACGGCATGATCGTTCATCATCAAGGTGCTGTGGAGATGGCTGAAGAAGCCCGATTAAAGTCGCAACGGCGAGAAATCCTCGCTCTTGCTGATGCGATCATTGCTGCCCAGGCGGAGGAGATTGACCTGATGAACCGCTGGAGGAGTACATGGTATCCTCAAATTGGCGAGGAATTGGTGATGTACGACCATGCCACCGGCTCAGTGGTTCCCATGTCAGCAGCTCAGATTGCCGCGATGAAAATGAGTGGTGACCTCGGTGCCGGGGATGATGCCTTTGACTTGCGCTTCATCGAGGCCATGATCCCCCATCACCAGGGCGCTGTTGATATGGCCCATGATGCCCTGGCCAAATCACAGCGGCCAGAGATAAAGGCATTGGCTGACGAAATCATCCAAACCCAACAGGTGGAAATTGACCTGATGATGTCCTGGAAAGAGCGCTGGTATGGCGAAGAAGACCACGAAGCTCATCATTAGTTCACAGTTCACAGGGCTCCCGGCTGGTGCTATGATGCCGCTCACCTCATCCGCATCATTCACCAGCCGGGAGCCGCCATGGCAACATCCTTGTTTGCCCGTTATCGACGACGCTTTATCATTACGTTACTGATCAGCGCTCATCTGGTTGGCTTTGTTTCCTCCCTCGACGCCCTCATGTCCACTCGCACCGCCCCCGGCACCGTAGCCTGGATCGTTACCCTCAATACCGTCCCCTATGTGACAGTGCCGGCTTACTGGGTTTTTGGCCGGACCAAATTTCAGGGGTATGTCATCGGTCGGCGCCAAGGGGATTCCCTGCTGCATCACAAACTGGACAACAAAATGTCCAAAATTTACCCGCATCGGGTTGAACTCCCCCCCGGTGAACGCCATGTAGCCGCCATCGAACGCTTGGCCAAGATGCCCATGGTCGGCGGTAACCGGGTTGAATTGCTCATCGATGGCGACCGCACCTTTGCGAGCATTATGGAAGGGATCGCAGCAGCCCGGGATTATGTGCTGGTACAATTCTATATCGTTCGTGATGATGAGCTAGGGCGCCACCTGCAGGGGTTGTTGCAGGAAAAAGCCCGTCAGGGGGTACGGGTTTTCTTTCTCTACGATGAGATCGGCAGCTACCGTCTGCCTGCGCGTTTCCTTTCCGAGATGACGGCAGCGGGGGTTGAGGTTCACCGTTTTCACTCAACCCGCGGCTCAGGCAACCGTTTTCAGCTCAATTTTCGCAATCACCGTAAAATCGTCGTTGTTGATGGCCACCAGGGATGGGTCGGTGGGCTCAATGTCGGCGATGAATATCTTGGTCGTGACCAGCGCTTCGGTGCCTGGCGCGACACCCATCTGAAAATCGCAGGTCCGGCAACCCTGTGTCTGCAACTGTCCTTTGTCGAGGACTGGCACTGGGCGACAGAAGAAACCTTAAGCTTCAACTGGGTTCCGGAACCGGAGCCTGAGGATCTGCCGGTATTGATCCTGCCGAGTGGCCCGGCGGACAGTTTTGAAACCGCGAGTCTGATGGTACAGAACGCCATCAGCGCCGCCCGTCAGCGCCTGTGGATTTCAAGCCCCTATTTCGTTCCCGATGAAGGGGTGCTGGCGACCCTGAAACTAGCCGCCATGCGGGGTGTCGATGTGCGCATCCTGATCCCGGAGAGGCCGGACAACATCCTTACCTACTTTGCCGCCTATGCCTTTGTTGCCCCCCTGCTCGAAGCCGGAGTACAGATTCACCGCTACCAGGCGGGTTTCCTCCATGCCAAAACCATCCTTGTCGATGACCTCGCCGCGGCCGTAGGTACCGTGAATCTGGACAATCGCTCCTTCCGCCTCAATTTTGAAATTACCGCCTGGATTCTCGATGAAGATTTTGCCGGGCAGGTAGAAAGGATGTTTAACAAGGATTTCTCCCTGTCGCGGGAAATGACTGTAACAGAAGTTGCAAGCAAGCCCCTGTGGTTCAGAGCGGCATCAAGGGCAGCCTATCTGGCAGCACCGGTGCTGTAAACCTGCACCTCCACCCCCCTAGCAAACAGCCGTATGCGGCAACAGTTGATGCAATTTCACCACCTCGCCAAAAACCAGTAGTGCCGGCCGGTTAGCGCCTTTACTGTCCTCAGCCAAGCCCTCGAGGTGGTGATGATGGTCTGCTGTCCGGGACGAGTGGCATTGGACACAATGGCCACCGGCATCTCGCCAGGCAAACCTTCCTTAAGAGCCTGTTCCCTGATTTCCGCCGCAAAGCTCAACCCCATCTGCACAACGGTAGTATGATGCGGAATCCGTAACAATAGTAACCAGTCGATATTGAGCAAGCTGCCGGCCAGATGGGCAGAGACAACGGAAAGATTGGTGGCATAACCCCGGGCCGTCAGGGGAATACCCACCGCCGCCGGACCTG
>NZ_JCBCBS010000082.1:0-1996 GCF_059864205.1 Pelovirga sp. | reverse complement strand
TGATTCAGATGGTGTTGTTAATGTCCACCTTTTTTGGTGTGTGGTTTTTTGTTGCGATGAGATGACAATAAATCCACACAGGAAAAAAGTTTACAGCCGACTATTATGCGCTATCTGTCCGGGGTGTCAAGGTAAACCGCTAACACCCAAATCCACCACCTGAAAAAGCATAGAGGGTCGCGACGTCTTTTTTAAGAGATTTTTTCCTGCCTATACCCTGTTTTTACGTTACGTCAGGGTGAAAAATGTCGGATTTAGAAAAAATCGGCCTTCTCAGTGCCGTTCTGGGCACACTTCGGGCGCAAAGCCTCCTTTCGGGGTTCTTTTTTCTGTGTTTGCTCTGATTCAGTTACCAACAACAACTTCCGGTGCTCCCCGCGCCAGATCGATGATCCGCTCACGGATGTGCAGCAACAGGCCCAGAGCCGGCTGTTTGGGGCTGATGAGGATGTGCAGTTGACGCGAACGTTCACGAACCTGGCCGGCGAGATTGATCAGTCCGAATCTAACCGCCTTGAGTCGCTTGCACCGAAAGCTCGGGGGCAAGACCAAACGTTTCATCGCGGCGTTTAAATTGAGCGCCAGAATCATGATCCCCCACCAAGCGGCATTTTCTCCAAAATCTCCTGAAGGGAGTTTCCCGCCGGCCAAGTCGTCTTTCATGACGGCGTGCACTTCTTCGCTTTTGCCGCAGCGCTCTCGATACCACTGAATCAACTCATTGCCGTCGATATCTCGGTTGGTGACAATCCCGTAAATTTTATAGCGCTCACCGCTGGGCGCTTGCATCTGCTCGGGATCGGCGACGGTTTCACAGCCCGGTAGCTCCAATTGGTTGTGGAGCCGTTTGCGGGTAGCAAGATAACGATAGCCGGGGCCGTTCTTGCTCATCCCTGCCCAGCTGGGAACATAACAGACTTCGGCCCATTGCTGACCTGTATCATACTGGCGACCGTCCGGATCGGTGCGCCTTATCGGCAACCAGTTGCCTTCTTCCACCTCACCAACGGCTTGCCGAAAGCTTTGGCTCACGTTGGCTCCGATAGCGAACTCGATGGCGCCAAAACGTTCATTGCTCCCTTCGGCACAGTAACGCAGCAGATCCTGCTGATAACCGGCGGTGTCAGAGCGGAGCATCACCTTATCGACGCCATCAGGAAGGTGCTCCAGCGTTTCCTGCAACAACCGCAGTTGTTGATAGCCAGCGGGAACATTGCCATCGCGAAACTCACTGTGGACAACCAGATCCTGCTCGAACCAGTAAACGTTCAACGGTTGATAAGCGCGATAACCATCGTAGCACCACAGAGCCTGTGTCTTGTCACTGCTCACCAGGGTGGCATCCATGTCGAGGGTCGCTTCGCGTTGGACGTTGCGGTTCTGGACAAACGCGACCATCTCCTGGTTGACACGCCCCAATGCCCGTAAATACTCATTGGGCGCAGGGATAAAAGCTGATCCCGGAACCCGCCGTGTCTCTTCCTGTGGATCATGAAAGGCGGCCAGGTAGCGGAAGACGGGCGAGGCGGAAGGGACGGTGCGCCCTGCTTTCTTACGCCGCCGCTCCAATAAGCGGCGCTCTTTGCGTGGCAGTCCATGATACTCGATCTGCCGCAACAATCGACACAACCCTTCATCTGCTTCCAGTTGTTCAAGGTCTGCAACAGATTCCCCACCGACCAGATTCAGCAGAATCAGGGCCATCACGATCTGTTCGTCACACCACCCCTGACGACTGTCTAAGCGAACATGGAGATGCCGTCTGATGGCATCGCGTAGCCCGGCAATATGCGCCAACTCAAGATAGGCTGGTAAGCCTGCTAACGCCGTGAGTCCTGATGTCTGTACTTGCTCTTTATACTGGAAGGGAAGAACGCCTTGTGCCATAATTAGTTTCACCTCGTTGATGATAGCTGTTTGCTCGCACAAGCATTCTATCTTCCCAGTTTTACTGGGGCAACGAGGTTTTTCTATTTTTTAGCTGGTGAATCAGGGA
>NZ_JCBCBS010000056.1:0-1986 GCF_059864205.1 Pelovirga sp. | reverse complement strand
CTTTTTATCCCAACCCTCGCTGCTGGACTGGTTGCTGGAGCGATAAATATTGGCAGATAATGCGTAACTGTTCAGCATCTTGAGAAACAACTCAGCAATGAGCCTGCAATTGGTATGTTTGAACGCTGCGGAAATTTGTTTAAGCGAAGCGAGTTCATTTTCGCAAGTGAAAATATGCCAATTGATAGGCTCTCGCTACGAAGCTGAATAGTTACGATAATCGCATCCACCAAAAAACATAGAACATGGAGCATGCAATGGACAAAGGCCTACAGATAGAGCAAGACAGTTTCGCCATCATCGACTCTGCGACCGACCTCAGCCGCTTTAACAGCGCTGAGCAAGTCATCGCCCGCAAACTGATTCACACCACCGGCGATACGGCATTCGCCGAGTTGACCTGCATCCTGCCCGGCGCTATAGAGGCGGGCGTTGCGGCCCTGCGTCGTGGCGCACCCATCATCTGTGATGTGGAAATGGTGCGGGTCGGGATTACCCGCCGCTACCTGCAGAGCTATGGCAATCAGGTGCACTGCTTCATCAGCCAGCCGGACGTGCTGACCCGCGCCGCTGCCGACAACCTGACCCGCGCCGAAACCGCCATGCTCTACGCCGCCGAACGCTACCCCGACGCCATCTTCGCCATCGGCAACGCCCCCACCGCGCTCTTGAAACTGCTGGAACTCACCGCCACCGGCAGAATGCAGCCCGCCTTTGTTGCCGGACTGCCGGTGGGGTTCGTCAAGGCCGAAGAATCCAAGGATCTGCTGCGCCAAACCACTATCCCCCACGTCACCAATCGCGGTCCCAAGGGCGGCAGCCCCTGCGCCGCCACAGTGATCAACGGGTTGCTGGTGGTGCTGAATGATCTCTTGTCAGCTGAATAATCCCGGCATATCCACCATTCCCCATTAACCACCAGCAAATCTGACTTCAGGAATGAATCGATCATGGATAAAATCAAATCCCATCTGCAAGCCGAAGACGTATTTTCTGCCAAAGAAAAAAAAGGCCTGTTCAAGGCGATTTTCAGCCGCAGGGATGTGCGCGGTCAATTCAAACCGGATGACGTACCTGATGAGGTATTGGGCCGGATTCTGAACGCCGCCCATCATGCTCCGTCGGTGGGCTTCATGCAGCCGTGGAATTTTGTCGTCATCAAAGATCCCGACACCAAACAGTCGGTATACAATGACTTCGCGCAAGCGAACCGCGAAGCGGCAGAGATGTTTGATCCGCTTCGCCGCAGTGCCTATCAGGGATTCAAGTTGGAAGGTATTCGTGAAGCGCCGATCAATATCTGCGTTACCTGTGATCGTGAGCGCACCGGGCCGGTGGTAATCGGTCGCACGCATGTGGAAACGATGGATCTCTACAGCTGCGTCTGTGCCGTCCAGAATCTGTGGCTGGCGGCGCGGGCTGAAAATATCGGTGTCGGCTGGGTCAGCATCCTGCATGAGCAACGCCTCAAGGAGATCCTGGATATCCCGGCAAGGATCGTCCCCGTCGCCTATTTATGCCTTGGCTATACCGATTTCTTTTTTAACAAACCTGAACTGGAAGCAGCCGGTTGGCAACCCCGCCTGCCCCTTGAAGATCTTGTTTTTACTGATCGCTGGGGGGAATCTATCGATCAGACAGGAGGATTTCGGGAAGAACTGTCACGACAGAGAACCCTTTGCAGAGATTTTGCAGAAACGCATTCAACAATGACATAAAGGCAATTGACTCTGACATTTTTCCCGATCAAAAAACCTGGACAGGAACGCTTTGCCACCTTGACCCCTGCGCGGGTCGAACGTGGAATTTTTTAGCGAAATCGATTTTCGCCCAGCCCAGTCATGTTTTCAACTCAAAGCCTGTCCTGAGAACAATCTATGCGCTCACATATGATATGTTTTGCTAACACCCTGCCTCAGGTGCGCCGATCACCACCAGCTCGACCCCCAACTCCCGACAGGCCTGCCGCTTCTGTTCAAAGCCACT
>NZ_JCBCBS010000219.1:0-2425 GCF_059864205.1 Pelovirga sp. | reverse complement strand
TTTTGCTTGAGTGTCTAGAGGAGCAGATAATACACCTAGAATACTTTTAAGAACTTCCCTATTTTGTTCAATCTGCCAAACGACCTCTGATATTCCAAATTCAAAAGCCGATTTGAGTCCATCTATTCCCTCACTGATATTATTTATTCCCTGTATTAACCCAGAAAAACCCTCTGAAAGTAACTCCTGAGTTATTTCTTGGCTTGAGACTATTGCATTTGCACAGGAAAATTGAACCTCTAACATTCTATTAAAACCAGCACTTATTAATTCGTTTTGCCTCTCTACATTGTTTCCTAAATTAACTGTATGGTAGTACTCACTTCTTCTCTCCCAAGGTGCAAGCTCGTTAGGGTAATAGACCATCAATAAACCTCCTTCTTTGAAAATAAATCCTGAATCAGTGAGGTGGCCTATTGGCACCTCTGGTATTTCATCTGTGAACTCATTTTCACAGATTCAACAGCGATAAACCGGCTCTACCGACAGTGTTTGTCGGCTAAGCCGACCTGTTCTTTGACAATTTAGCTGATTTTTATTGCATTCATTCTGCTCCTTCTGTGTCGCCGGGCGCACTTTTCCTGTTGACGCTGCCGGCGTCCGTGTTGTTTTTCCGGATCAGTGAGAAATTTCTCGTCAGCCATAGGCAAAGCGTTCGTAGGTTTTGATAAACGCCCGTGCCTGCCAGGTGGCGTGACAACTGAATCGAAGCGCCAGACCATGTCCGTGGCGGATCATCCGGGCGGCGAAGTACATCAGATCCTGCAGTACGGTTTTCAGTCGTCGCCGTTGTTTTGCCCGACGGGCTTGTTTCTTGTCCATCAGTCCGACCTGACCAATGGCCCGCAGCAGGTTGTACGCCAGCCCAGAGCAACTCATGACCAGAGCGTTGGTGGCAAACTTGCCGGAAGGCAGTCGTTCCAGATCCAGATCGGTTTTCAGTTCAGAATGATACTGCTCACACAGGGCGTGCCCTTTGTAGAGTTCGATGATCTTGTCCTTGGCAACGGTCAGATTGGTCCACCAACCTTCGATCTCCAGATCCGGCACCAGCAAGCGTTGACCGTGGCGATCGAAATAACGCTCCGTCGCTCTGATGACACGGCGAACCTTGATCATTCTGTCGTTGCCGTCCTCGTCCCGGTAGGTCCGTTCGACGGTTTCCGTCATGATGGCAACGCGGCAGTTATCATCCTGATGAACGGTCTTGCCGTGATACAACACCTCGGTGGCTTTGATTGGCACATCTGTTTTGCGCGGGTTCCATTTAACGATAAAGTCGACACCTTCCTCCAGCAACGTTGCCAACGTCGCGACGGCATCATGAGCACTGTCAAGGCGTACCAACAACGGGCTATCGGTCAGTTGGCGGCTTTTAAAAACAGCCCGCCGCAACAGGGGAATAAACTCTTGCTGAGCATGCTGGGAACCGGAACGCAGTTCGATCTCAAGGCACCAGCCTTCGATTCCCAGCCAGACACCCATCGGAGAATATCCGTTAAACCCCCGATAGGTATAGGAAACGCCTTCTTTCTTGGTGTCCGAGTTGTCCAGGGTAAAGACATCCAGATCCAACGGCATATGGCCTGTCTCCAACTGGGTTAACTGTGCCTGGGATTTTTTTAAAAATTCCACCATGCCTGCATCCACGATGACCCGCAGGATCTCGGCAAACTCATCCAGCCGCTGGCGCAGGGTTTCCGGTGATGGAACCTTTGTCAGTCCCAGCGAATGACGGAAGAATTCATCATCCTCAAAAAAAGGACGGATGGCAGCAAAATCGCTTTTCCCCTGGCACAACAGACCCAGATAGCTCCGCAGGACATCCGATGTGGCAATGCCTCGTTTGGGAGCGGCTTTATCCGTTCGGTAAACCAGTTTGGTATAGCGATTCAGCGCGACACCAACCAACGCCAGACCGGATGTTGAGGTGTAGAATTCTTTGTCCGACTGCTCAAGCTTGAACCGGGGAAATGTCACAACAAAACTCCTTGGGTGAATTTCAATACGGCTCAATAATAGCAGAAAAACATAATGAAATCAGCTGATTGTCAAAGATCTAAGGCATTTTTTAAGTACAATAACTCACGGATTCAGGTAATACTAATTGCGTAATATTTCTTTTCATCAAAAATATACAAATAACTATCTGTTTTCAATATTCCCATTTTCTCGAATGCTACTGGAATTGTAAAAACTTCTTCCCACACAAGTTTTGTCTTATACAAATCTTCACTATTCGCTTCTACTAGAATACTTGAATTAAAAAAACAAATAAAAGTAAATATAACCATTTTACCAAAAAACAATTTTATAGTCATTTTATCCTCCATATATTTTATTCTCTCAGGATTTTAGTATAAGTATTCATTAGGTAGTCTGACATAATTCGAAACAAGTGAAATGAAAGAATATTTGCTGATTA
>NZ_JCBCBS010000199.1:0-15498 GCF_059864205.1 Pelovirga sp. | reverse complement strand
CGAAGCCTACATTCTGACCAAAGAAGAAGGTGGTCGTCATACCCCATTCTTCAAAGGCTATCGTCCGCAGTTCTATTTCCGTACCACTGACGTGACCGGGATTGTCGAGCTGCCCGAAGGTATTGAGATGGTCATGCCTGTGACAACATTGCCATGACAGTAGATCTGATCACCCCGATTGCCATGGACAAAGAGCTGCGCTTTGCGATCCGCGAAGGTGGCCGTACTGTCGGCGCCGGTGTTGTCAGCGAAGTAATTGAGTAACAACCAAGGAATCAAGCTGAACTGATCCCTCCCGATTGTCTCGGGAGGGGTTTTACGAGGTAGCTATTATGCGTGACATTGTCACTCTCGCCTGCACCGAGTGCAAGCGCCGGAACTATACAACAACAAAGAACAAGAAAAATACTCCGGATAAATTGGAGTTCAACAAGTACTGTCGCTTCTGTAAGCGCCATACACCACACAAGGAAACCAAGTAGCATTTAATCGCTGCCTGGGTTCTCTGCAGGCCAGTAGCTCTAACGGCTAGAGCACCGGATTCCAAATCCGGGTGTTGGGGGTTCGAATCCCTCCTGGCCTGCCACTTTTTATAGAGCAAGCTCCACACAGTGAGGCTGACGGACCAATGACTGGAAAAATGAACGAATTTCTTGGCAATGTAAAAGCAGAACTGAAAAAAGTTACCTGGCCATCTAAAAAAGACACCTATGGGTCCACCATGGTAGTTATAGTCGTTGTCGTGTTCTGTGCAGTTTATCTGGGGGTTGTCGATATGATTCTCTCGCGCTTGATCCAAGTGGTTCTGGGCTGACGGGAGTAAAAGGCTTTTTCATGGCAATGAAATGGTACGGCGTACACACCTATTCGGGTTATGAAAACAAGGTGAAGCTCAGTCTCGAGGAGCGAATTCGTTCTACCGGGGTTGAAGATTTTTTTGAAGAGATTCTGATCCCTTCTGAAACGGTTGTTGAGATGCGTAAAGGTGAGCGCAAAACCTCAACCCGCAAGTTTTTTCCTGGTTACATCCTGGTAAAAATGGTTTTGAACGATGAAACCTGGCATGTGGTTACCGGAACGGCCAAGGTCACTGGTTTTGTCGGTGGCGGCGTCAATCCGCCGGCGATTCCTGAAGATGAAGTTGCCAAGATTACCAATCGTATGGTTGAGGGTGTCGAAAAGCCCAAGCCCAAGGTTGAGTTTGATGTGGGTGAAACCGTACGGGTTGTTGATGGCCCCTTCCTGAATTTCACCGGCATCGTTGAAGACGTCAGGCCCGAACGTGGGACCCTGAAGGTTATGGTCAGTATTTTTGGTCGGGTCACCCCGGTCGAGTTGGAATTCATTCAAGTCGAAAAAACCAGTTGAGTGCTTCTGGGGTAAAGGTTTTGGACGTTTAAGGAGTCGGTAATGGCCAAGAAAGTTATAGGACAGATAAAATTGCAGATCACCGCTGGCAAAGCAAACCCGTCCCCACCTGTGGGCCCGGCACTTGGTCAGCACGGTGTCAATATCATGGAGTTCTGTAAGGCGTATAACGCCAAGACCCAGGATCAGGAAGGATTGATTATTCCTGTTGTTATTACGGTTTTCGCAGATCGGTCTTTTTCGTTTATCACTAAGACCCCCCCTGCTGCCGTCCTGCTGTTGCGGGCAGCTAACCTGAAAAAAGGGTCCGGGGTTCCAAACAAGGACAAGGTTGGAAAAGTTACCAGCGATCAGGTGCTCGAAATCGCTCGTCTGAAGATGCCTGACCTCAATGCGTTTTCTGAAGATGCTGCGGTGCGGATTATCGAGGGTACGGCGCGCAGTATGGGAATTGAAATCGCCTGAAATAGCGAGTAGTGGAGAGAAAAAAGATGGCAACTGGCAAGAAGATTAAAAATTCAAAAGAGCTTGTAGATCGTGCCCGCACCTATGGTATTGATGAAGCCCTGGAGTTGTTGAAAAAGGCGGCTTTCGCCAAATTCGACGAAACTGTTGAAATCAGCGTACGCCTTGGTGTTGATCCGCGTAAAGCCGATCAGATGGTCCGTGGTGCTCACGTTTTGCCCAACGGTCTGGGTAAGAATGTCCGGGTGCTGGTGTTTGCCAAGGGCGAAAAAGCTCAGGAGGCTGAAACTGCCGGTGCCGATTTCGTGGGTGCCGATGACCTTGCCGAAAAAATCCAGGGTGGCTGGTTTGATTTTGATACCGCTATTGCTTCCCCGGACATGATGGGTGTCGTCGGCAAGATTGGTCGCCTGCTCGGCCCGCGTGGTTTGATGCCTAATCCGAAGGTTGGCACAGTCACCATGGATCTGGCGCGCGCCGTTCAGGAAGCAAAATCGGGTAAGATCGAGTATCGAGTTGAAAAAGCCGGTATCGTGCACGCTCCGGTGGGCAAAATTTCTTTCGACGCCGAAAAGCTCAAAGAAAATATTCTATCTCTGCTTGATGCCCTGGTCAAGGCGAAGCCTTCGACATCCAAGGGGATTTACCTGAAGAAGATGTCGTTGTCCAGCACCATGGGACCTGGTATCCATCTTGACATCCCAGCGCTACAGGCAATGATCAAATAACACAGACTCTAAGTCAAAGACAGCAGGCATGCGTTAGTGCATTTAATGGTTTTGCCACCTGCCGAGGCTGCAGGGTGCTGTGACAATAAGTCACCGCTCTCCCTCATGCTGACTTGGTCGGGACATCCAGATCCCACGATCTTAAAGAAAGGAGGAGAGTGAATGAACAGAACAGAAAAGGAACAAGTTGTTCAAGAACTGGCAAAACGCCTTGCTGAGACGGATGCGGCTTTTCTGGCCGATTATCGCGGCATCAACGTTGATCAGGCGACCAGACTGCGGCGTGAATTAACCCAGGCCGGGGTTGAATACCGGGTTGTAAAGAACAATCTGATTAAACTGGCGGCCAAGGGAACCTCTGCCGAACCTCTGCAGAAATTCTGTGCCGGGCCAACGGCTATTGCCCTGGCGGGAGCTGATCCGGTCACCCCAGCAAAAATTCTGAGCAAGTTTGCCAAGGATGTTCAGGCCTTTGAATTAAAGGCAGGGGTGCTGGGCGGAAAGTTATTGTCCGTTGCCGACATTAATGCCCTTGCCGATCTGCCGAGCCGTGAAGAACTGCTGGCTAAGGCCCTTGCTTCGATGAATGCCCCGGTATCCAACTTTGTTGGTACGCTGGCTGCCATTCCGCGTTCGTTGGTCCAGGTTTTAAACGCCATTGGCCAAAGTAAAGCTGCTTGATCTTGATCCCTAAACTTTTATAAACATCGCTACATATATCTTACGGAGGAAAAAATGGCTGGAGTAACTAAAGAACAAGTTGTTGAATTTCTTGAGAACATGACTGTTCTTGAAATGTCTGAGTTCGTCAAGGAACTGGAAGAAAAATTTGGTGTTTCTGCTGCTGCACCAGTAGCCGTTGCTGCTGCTGCCGGTCCTGCTGCTGAGGTTGCTGAAGAAAAGGATGAGTTTGATGTTATTCTTACCAGTGCCGGTGAGAAGAAAATCAACGTCATCAAGGTTGTTCGTGCCCTGACCGGTCTCGGTTTGAAAGAAGCCAAGGATCTGGTTGATGGCGCTCCGAACCCGGTTAAGGAAGGCGTTTCCAAAGCTGAAGCGGAAGACGTCAAAAAACAGCTTGAAGAAGCTGGCGCCGGCGTGGAGCTGAAATAGCAATTGTAAGTGAATAGTCGAGCATTAGCCAAGGTCGCGGTGCGGCCTTGGCTATTCTCGTTGTTTGGAAGACCTTGTTCCATAACAGGATTTGGTCGCCCCCGGGGTTGTTATCCCCCGCTGACAGGCCGAACCCGTGACACTATAGTAGTTGGTTAACTGTCTTTACCGGCCTTTTGATTTTGACCCCAAGGAGAAACCATGGCCTATTCGTTTGCGAATAATCCGCTCCTCAGGAAGCACTTCGCAAAGGTTTCGAATATCATCGATATTCCGAACCTAATCGATATTCAAAAAACTTCCTATGCCCGTTTTTTACAAGCTGACATTCCTGCATCGTCGCGCAAGCAAAGTGGCCTCGAGTCAGTGTTTCGCTCGGTTTTCCCTATTCGTGATTTCAGCGATACCTGCTCTATGGAGTATGTATCCTATGATTTAGGTACGCCCAAGTATGATGTCGATGAGTGTCATCAGCGCGGTATGACGTTCGCTGCACCGATGAAGGTCAAGGTGCGTCTGGTCACTCTTGACACCGATAAAGACTCAGGCACCCAGTCGATTCGTGACATCAAAGAGCAAGAAGTATATTTCGGTGAAATCCCGCTGATGACAGAGAATGGTACCTTCATCATCAATGGCACCGAGCGGGTTATCGTCAGTCAGTTGCATCGCTCTCCCGGCGTCTTTTTCTCTCACGACAAGGGCAAAAGTCACTCCAGCGGCAAGGTCCTTTACAGCGCCCGCATCATTCCGTATCGCGGTTCCTGGCTGGATTTTGATTTTGATCACAAAGATCTGCTCTGGGTGCGTATTGACCGTCGCCGGAAATTGCCCGCGACTGTCCTGCTGAAGGCGTTGGGCTACACGACGGAAGAGTTGCTCAAGCATTATTACGATTTTGAAGAAATTTCCTGGAACAACTCGGTGTATGTCAAAAGGGTCAACTATGACCTGCTTGTTGGCCAGCGTGCCGCTTCGGATGTCCTTTCCAACAGTGGTGAGGTGCTGGTTAAAGCGAACCGCAAATTCACCCGGGCTGCAATTCGCAAACTCAAAGAAGAGGGGCTCGAGTTTGTGCCGGTAACCACCGAAGAATTGCTCGGTAAGATCGTTGCTAGCGACATTGTCGACGAAGCAACCGGCGAGGTGCTGCTCGAATGCAACAGCGAGCTGACTGAAGACAAGCTCAATGAATTCAAAGAGCGTGGCATCCAGGATTTTAATATTCTGTTTATTGACCACCTGTATGTCGGTTCCTATTTAAGTGACACCCTGCGCACGGACAAGATCGAGACCGCAGAAGATGCCATTATCGAAATTTTCCGACGCTTGCGGCCCGGCGATCCTCCCACGGTTAAAACGGCAACGGCGCTCTTTGAGAGCCTGTTCTTTAATCCCGATCGCTACGATATTTCGGCGGTGGGGCGCCTCAAGCTGAACCACAAACTCAGCCTGGACTCACCCCTTGAACAGTCGACCCTCACGAAGGACGACATTATCGCAGTGGTGCGCTATCTGATCGACCTGCGTAACGGCAAGGGATCGATTGATGATATCGACCACCTTGGCAATCGACGTGTCAGGGCGGTAGGTGAGCTGCTGGAAAATCAATATCGGGTTGGCCTGGTGCGGATGGAACGCGCTATTAAAGAGCGCATGAGCCTGCAGGATGTCGACAGTCTGATGCCCCACGATCTGATCAACTCAAAGCCGGTTTCTGCCGTCGTCAAGGAGTTTTTCGGATCGTCGCAGCTTTCGCAGTTTATGGATCAGACCAACCCCCTCTCCGAAGTTACCCATAAGCGGCGCCTGTCAGCTTTGGGACCGGGAGGTCTGACCCGTGAACGGGCCGGCTTTGAGGTGCGTGACGTGCATCCGACGCACTATGGCCGCGTCTGTCCCATCGAAACCCCGGAAGGACCGAACATCGGTCTGATCGCATCACTTTCAACCTATGCGCGGATCAATGAATATGGCTTTGTTGAAACCCCATACCGGATTGTGAGCAATGCCCAGGTGACTGATGAAATAAAATATTTCTCAGCACTGGAGGAAGAAGGACATTCGATCGCTCAGGCCAATGCCCCGATCGATGAAAATAATGTCTTTATCAACGACCTTGTCAATGTGCGCAGAAACGGCGAATTCATGTTGCTGACCCCTGAGGATATTACCCTCATGGATGTGTCGCCGAAACAGATTGTTTCGGTCGCCGCCGCGCTGATTCCATTTTTGGAAAATGATGATGCTAACCGCGCCCTGATGGGCTCCAACATGC
This sequence comes from Pelovirga sp., assembly GCF_059864205.1. Classification (NCBI taxonomy): domain Bacteria; kingdom Pseudomonadati; phylum Thermodesulfobacteriota; class Desulfuromonadia; order Geobacterales; family Geobacteraceae; genus Pelovirga; species Pelovirga sp. The sequence continues at coordinate 9,546 of NZ_JCBCBS010000199.1, read as the reverse complement.
AGCGTCAGGCTGTACCATTGTTGCGCTCCGATGCGCCGCTGGTCGGCACCGGCATGGAGCGGATTGTCGCCCATGATTCCGGCAGTTCCATCGTTGCTCGCCACGATGGGGTGGTTGAGCGGGTTGATGCCGGCCGTATCGTTGTCCAGGTTGACGACAAGGATATGGAAGAAACCGGTACCTGGGTCGATATCTACAATCTTCTCAAATTCAGCCGTTCCAACCAGAACACCTGTATGAATCAGAAACCGATCGTCAAGGTTGGTGATCGAGTCAGGGCTGGTGATGTGATTGCTGATGGTCCATCAACCCAGTGGGGTGAGTTGGCGTTGGGGCAGAATGTCCTGGTCGCTTTTATGCCCTGGCATGGTTACAACTTTGAGGATTCAATTCTGATTTCCGAAAAGCTTGTCCAGGATGACCGTTACACCTCGATCCATATTGAGGAGTACGAGTGTGTTGCGCGTGATACCAAGCTCGGCAAGGAGGAAATTACTGACGATATTCCCAATCTCGGTGAAGATGCCCTCATGGATCTTGACGAGTCGGGGATCATCCGCATCGGCGCTAGTGTTAAGGCCGGCGATATTCTTGTGGGTAAAATTACCCCCAAGGGGGAAACCCAGCTCTCGCCGGAGGAAAAGTTGCTGCGTGCCATCTTCGGTGAGAAGGCTGGTGACGTCCGCGATACCTCACTGCGGGTTCCACCCGGTGAAGAAGGCGTCGTCATCGGTGCGCGGGTATTCTCGCGCAAGGGATCTGACAAGGATGCCCGCACCGAGCAGATTGAGGCGCGCGAAATTGAGCAACTGCGCAACGATCTGAACGATGAGATCCGCATTCTGCGATCTTCCACACGCAAGAAGATTCGCTCACTGCTGTCCGGTCAAACCGCCGCTGTAACCATCGAAGATAGCGACGGCAATGTCTTACTGCCCAAGCGGCGCAAAATTACTGACGAGGCCTTTGATAAGGTTCCTTTCTCACGTATCCAGGATATCTCTATTTCTGGAAACGATGAAATTGAAGCTAAAGTCAGCAATCTGCAGGTCCGTTTGGCCGAACGTGAGCAACTGGTCAACGCTGTTTTTGAGGACCGTATCGAAAAATGCAAGCGTGGTGATGATTTGCCCCCAGGTGTCATCAAGATGGTCAAGGTTTATATCGCCATCAAGCGCAAGCTCCAGGTCGGTGACAAGATGGCTGGTCGCCATGGTAATAAAGGTGTTCTTTCGCGGATTCTGCCGCAGGAAGATATGCCCTACATGGAAGACGGCACGCCGGTCGAGATTGTACTGAACCCCCTTGGGGTGCCGTCACGGATGAACGTTGGCCAGATCCTCGAGACTCATCTGGGTTTGGCGGCACGTGGCCTCGGTAATCAGATCAAAAAGGTGCTGGAAGAACAGTATAGCGAAGCCGCGCTTAAAAAGCAGATCAAGACCGCTTACGCTGATCCGGAACTCGACGAATTTATCGATGGTCTGACGGAGGATGACCTGCTTATCCTCGCCCGGCGCCTGCAAGACGGTGTACCCATGGCGTCACCGGTTTTTGAGGGGGTTAACGAAGAACAGATCAAGTCCGAGCTTGAGCGCTCCGGCTTTGCCAAGAGTGGTCAGATGACGCTGTTTGATGGTAAAACCGGTGATGCTTATAAGGAGAAAGTGACCGTTGGCATCATGTATATGCTCAAGCTCCACCACCTGGTTGATGACAAGATCCATGCGCGCTCTATCGGCCCCTATAGTCTGGTTACCCAGCAGCCGCTGGGCGGTAAGGCGCAGTTTGGCGGCCAGCGCCTTGGTGAAATGGAGGTCTGGGCGATGGAAGCATATGGAGCAGCTCATGCCTTGCAGGAGTTTTTGACGGTTAAATCGGATGATGTGGCCGGTCGAACCCGCATGTATGAAGCCATCGTCAAGGGGAAGCATACCCTTGAAGCCGGCTTGCCGGAGTCCTTCAACGTTCTGATCAAAGAGCTTCAGGCTTTGTGTCTCGATGTTGATCTGCTCGAAGAAGAATAGTCAGGAGCGGTTTTCGACTCCTGACATTATAAATTTACAGCAACCCAAGCACTCGTCCAACAAGGAGGATGCGTTTTGGAAGATATTTTCAGTCTCTTTGAGCGCCCGAAAGATCCGTTGAGCTTTAATTCGATCCGCTTGTCTTTAGCCTCTCCGGACAAGATCCGGGAGCGGTCTTTCGGTGAAGTGAAAAAACCGGAAACCATTAATTACCGGACCTTCAAGCCGGAACGTGATGGTCTGTTCTGCGCCAAGATTTTTGGCCCGATCAAGGACTACGAATGTAACTGCGGCAAGTACAAGCGCATGAAACACCGCGGCATCGTCTGTGAAAAATGTGGTGTTGAGGTTATTCCGAGTAAGGTGCGGCGCGAGCGTCTGGGTCATATCGATCTTGCCTGCCCGGTAGCCCATATCTGGTTTTTGAAGTCATTGCCGTCCCGTATTGGCGCGTTGCTTGACATGACTCTCAAGGACCTGGAAAAGGTTCTCTATTTCGAGGCTTATGTTGTTCTTGATGCCGGGGATACCCCGCTGGTCAAGGGGCAGCTGCTACCCGATGACAAATACAGCGAAGCGATGGACGAGTTTGCCGGGCAGTTTGTTGCCGGTATGGGTGCCGAGGCCGTGCGTGAGTTGCTGGCCGAACTGGATATGGAAACTATTGGCGAACAGCTGCGCCTTGAGATGAAAGAGGCAACCAGCGAGGCCAAGCGCAAAAAGGTTTCCAAGCGCCTGAAAGTTGTCAACGCTTTTCGTCAGAGCGGCAATCAGGCCGAATGGATGATTCTTGAAACCATCCCGGTTCTGCCACCGGAGCTCCGCCCGTTGGTCCCCCTCGATGGCGGCCGTTTCGCCACCTCCGATCTCAATGATCTGTACCGCCGCGTCATCAATCGTAACAATCGCCTCAAGCGGTTGATGGAGTTGCGCGCGCCGGAAGTCATTGTGCGTAACGAAAAGCGTATGCTGCAGGAAGCGGTTGACGCTTTGTTCGATAACGGTCGTCGTGGTCGTGCCATCACCGGTCCGAGCAAGCGTCCGCTGAAATCCCTGTCAGACATGCTCAAGGGCAAAGGTGGGCGTTTCCGCCAGAACCTGCTCGGTAAGCGGGTCGACTACTCCGGCCGTTCGGTTATCGTTGTCGGCCCGGAGCTGAAGCTGCACCAGTGCGGTTTGCCCAAGAAAATGGCGCTGGAACTGTTTAAGCCTTTTATCTATCAGAAGCTCGAAGAACGCGGTCTGTCGACTACCATCAAGAGCGCCAAGAAGATGGTGGAAAAGGAAAAGGCCGAGGTCTGGGATGTGCTTGAGGAGGTTATCAAGGAACACCCGGTCATGCTCAACCGCGCACCGACGCTGCACCGCCTTGGTATTCAGGCGTTTGAGCCGGTCCTGATTGAAGGTAAGGCCATCCAGTTGCATCCGCTGGTCTGTACCGCCTTCAACGCCGACTTCGACGGTGACCAGATGGCTGTCCACCTGCCTTTGTCCATCGAAAGTCAGATTGAAGCGCGCGTTCTTATGATGTCGACCAACAATATCCTTTCACCAGCCAGTGGTCAGCCGATTATTGTGCCATCGCAGGATATGGTTCTGGGCCTTTACTATATGACCAGAGAGCGTCCTTTTGTCATCGGTTCCGGTAAGGTATTTGTTTCTCCGGAAGAGGTGCGGATGGCTTATGATGCCGGTGAAGCAGATCTTCAGGCCGGCATCAAGGTGCGGATGGCTGCCGAGAAGGGTGCGCCACTGCAGTTAATCGAAACAACCGTGGGGCGAATTTTGCTGCGCGAGGTTGTTCCTGCGGTTATCCCCTTCAAGCACGTCAATCTGGTCATGGGCAAGAAACAGGTCGCTCATCTGATCGATGTCAGCTTCCGCCTGGCTGGTACCAAAGAAACAGTCATTCTGGCAGACAGGATCAAGGAGACCGGTTTCCGCTATTCGACCATTGCTGGTGTTTCCATCTGTCTCGACGATATGGAGATCCCCGAGTCGAAGGAAGCACGGATCAAAGTGGCAGCGGATGAGGTCAAGGACATCCATCAGCAGTACACCGAGGGTCTGATCACCGATGGCGAGCGCTACAACAAGGTTATCGACATCTGGGCTAAGTGTACTGAAGATATCGCCACCACCATGCTCGGCAATATCGCGATCGACAAGCTGGTTTCCGCAGAAGGGGAGACGGTAAAAGTCCCCTCCTTTAATGCGATTCACATGATGGCTGATTCGGGCGCGCGGGGCAGTGCCCAGCAGATTCGTCAGTTAGCGGGTATGCGCGGTCTGATGGCCAAGCCGGACGGTTCCATTATTGAAACCCCGATCACGGCCAACTTCCGTGAAGGTTTGACCGTGCTGCAGTACTTCATCTCAACCCATGGTGCCCGTAAGGGTCTGGCCGATACGGCGCTTAAAACGGCCAATTCAGGTTACCTGACACGCCGTCTGGTTGACGTTGCCCAGGATGCCATCATTACTGAGCAGGACTGCGACACCCTCGATGGTATCGAGGTCTCGTCCCAGACCGAAGGAGGCGAGATTATCGAACGTCTTGGTGACCGTATCCTCGGTCGTGTGACGCTGGATGATGTTGTCGATCCGATCACCGATGATGTGCTGGTTGAAGCCAACGAGATGATCGACGAGGATGCCGTTGCCAGAGTCGAAAATGCCGGCCTTGAGCGGGTTAAAATCCGCTCGGTTCTGACCTGCAAAAGCAAGCGCGGCATCTGCGCTCTGTGCTATGGTCGCGATCTGGCTCGCGGTCACCTGGTCAACCTCGGTGAGGCGGTCGGCGTTATCGCTGCCCAGTCGATTGGTGAGCCGGGAACCCAGTTAACCATGAGAACCTTCCATATCGGTGGTGCCGCCTCGCGGCGTGCCGAACAGACGGCATTGGAAGCCCGTTTCGACGGTACCTTGAAGTTTATCAACCTCAATACGGTTGATGATGAGGCGGGCTTGCCGGTGGTTATGAATCGCAAGGGTGAGGTTGCCGTTGTTGATGATGCCGGCCGTGAGCGCGAACGCTACTCCCTTGTTTACGGTGCGCACTTGACGCGCCAGGATGGTGCCCCGGTCAAGACTGGTGACACCCTTGCCGAGTGGGACCCCTACACTGTGCCAATTATTACCGAGGTTGCTGGAACCGTACGCTATGGTGACATCCTTGAAGGGGTCTCCATGGAGGAGCAGGTGGATGAGGTGACCGGCCTGTCGCGCAAAGTCATCATTGAAGCACGCTCAGCCGATAAGCGTCCACGGGTTACCATCAAGGGGGACGATGGCAAGACAGCCAAGCTGCCCAATGGCGCGCCGGCACGCTATATGCTGCCGGTTGGTGCCAACATTGTTGTTGAAGAAGGTATGCCTTTGCACCCCGGTGCGATCCTCGCCAAGATCCCGCGCGAGACCACCAAGACCAAGGACATTACCGGTGGTCTGCCGCGTGTTGCCGAACTCTTCGAGGCGCGTAAACCGAAAGAAGTTGCGGTTATTTCAGAGGTGGATGGGGTTGTCAGTTACGGCAAGGACGCCAAGGGCAAGCGTAAGGTGGTTGTTACCCCGGAGATCGGTGAGCCGGTTGAATACCTGATTCCTAAAGGAAAGCACATATCTGTCCATGAAGGGGATTTCCTTCATGCCGGTGAAGAACTGGTCGATGGATCGAGCAATCCGCACGATATTCTGCGTGTCCTTGGCAGTAAGGAACTCTCCAAGTACCTGGTTGATGAGGTGCAGGAGGTCTACCGCCTGCAGGGGGTCAAGATCAACGATAAGCACATCGAGACCATTGTTCGCCAGATGCTGCGGCGGGTACAGATCAATGATGTCGGCGATACCAACTTCTTAAGTGATGATCAGGTTGATCGTTGGGTGTTTGAAGAGGAGAACGAGAAGGTTCTGGCAGATGGCGGTCAGCCTGCTATTGGTGAGCCGATCATGCTTGGTATTACCAAAGCCTCCTTGTCTACTGAATCCTTTATTTCGGCGGCTTCTTTTCAGGAGACCACCAAGGTTCTCACCCAGGCTTCCATTCAGGGCAAGGTTGATGTACTGCACGGTCTTAAGGAAAACGTCATCATGGGTCGCTTGATTCCTGCTGGAACCGGGGTGGCCAAATACCGCGTTGCTGAACTCAGGACGCCGGAGCCTGAAGTCAAGTTGGAGGCGCCGCTTGAGATAGATGAGTCGGAAACGGAAGATACTGAGGAAATGGAGGACTAGAGGCTCTGTGAGTTTTTAGGCGCTAAAGGGTATGCAGAAAACGCACGCCGGGCATAAAAGGTCTTGACAAAGGCTGGGCCGATTGATAATGTCTGCGAGTTTTCCTCGCGGAAAGCCCGGTACATAGGTGATTGAAATGATGATAAGAAACTGGGAGCAACAAGATGCCAACAATTAACCAGCTGATTCGCAACGGACGCAAAAAGAGGGTGACCAAGTCAGGCTCTCCAGCGTTGAAATCCTGTCCTCAGCGGCGTGGAGTCTGTACGCGAGTTTATACCACAACCCCAAAGAAGCCAAACTCGGCATTGCGTAAGGTTGCGCGTGTACGTTTGACTAACGGTATGGTCGTTACCTCTTATATCCCCGGTGTTGGTCATAACCTGCAGGAACACTCCGTTGTGTTGATCAGGGGCGGCAGGGTAAAAGACTTGCCAGGTGTGCGTTATCATATTGTGCGTGGAACTCTTGACCTTGCCGGCGTAAAAGATCGTAAGCAGGGACGTTCCAAGTACGGCGCCAAGCGCCCGAAGTAAACAAAGTCTGAAGAAGAGGACCTTATGCCAAGAAGAAGAGAAGTTCCCAAGCGCGTTATCCTGCCTGATCCCAAGTTCGGTGATCAGCTGGTTGCCAAGTTTGTCAATAACGTCATGGTCGACGGCAAAAAAAGCACTGCCGAGCAGATTGTCTATGGCGCCTTTGATATTGTCGCTGAACGTAGTGGCAACAATCCTCTTGATGTGTTCCGGACGGCAATGGACAATGTTCGCCCCATGCTTGAGGTCAAGTCGCGCCGTGTTGGTGGCTCGACCTATCAGGTTCCGGTAGAGGTGAGCCCGTCACGGCGCACCGCACTGGCGATGCGCTGGCTGGTTAACTATGCCAAGGGGCGCAGCGAAAAGACCATGTGTGAGCGTTTGGCAGGTGAGTTCCTTGATGCATCCAATAATCGTGGTACTGCGGTCAAGAAGCGTGAAGATACCCACCGGATGGCTGAGGCCAATAAGGCTTTTGCCCATTACCGCTGGTAGACCCGGTTGTCATTAGGAGATAGATTGTGGCTCGTATAGTACCACTGAATAGAACACGTAATATCGGCATTATGGCTCACATAGATGCTGGTAAAACTACAACAACTGAACGGATCCTGTTCTACACAGGGGTTTCTCATAAGCTGGGTGAAGTCCATGATGGTGCGGCAACGATGGACTGGATGGAGCAGGAACAAGAGCGCGGTATTACCATTACCTCCGCTGCAACAACCTGTTTCTGGAAAGACCATCGTATCAATATTATTGATACCCCTGGTCACGTCGACTTCACCATCGAGGTAGAGCGCTCACTTAAGGTCCTCGATGGCGCCGTTGCCGTCTTTTGTTCCGTCGGTGGTGTCGAGCCCCAGTCTGAAACTGTCTGGCGTCAGGCCGACAAGTACGGCGTTCCCCGTATCGCCTTTGTTAACAAGATGGATCGCATTGGTGCCGATTTTGATCGCGGTGTTAACATGATCCGCGAACGTCTCGGCGCAAATCCTCTGCCGTTGCAGTTACCCATCGGTTCGGAAGAAAACTTCCGCGGTCTGGTTGACCTGGTTACCATGCAGGCGCTGGTATGGGATGATGAGTCGCTTGGTGCCAAGTACGACATCATTGATATTCCAGCCGAAATGGCTGACGAAGTGCAGGCTGCTCGTGACGCCCTGCTCGAAGAAATTTCATCACATGATGATGTGTTGATGGAAAAATATCTCAGTGGCGAAGTGTTAAGTCTTGATGAAATCAAGGCAGCCATTCGCCAGGGCATGAAAAACATCCATTTCTGTCCAGTGCTGTGTGGCAGCGCTTTTAAGAATAAGGGCGTTCAGACCTTGTTGGATGCGGTGGTTGACTATATGCCTTCACCAGTCGATGTCCCCCCGATTAAGGGTTTGCATCCTGATACTGGTGCCGAACTCGAGCGACCTGCAGCTGATGAGGCCCCCTTTGCCGCCCTGGCGTTCAAGATCATGACCGACCCCTTTGTCGGCCAGTTGAGTTTTTTCCGCGTGTATTCAGGTATTGCTGAATCCGGTTCAACAGTGCTTAATTCGACCAAGGGCAAAAAAGAGCGCTTTGGACGATTGCTCAAGATGCACGCTAACAAGCGTGAAGAGGTCAAGCAGGTTTACGCCGGTGATATTGCCGCCGCCGTCGGTCTGAAGCATACAACCACGGGCGATACCCTCTGCAATCCGGAGCATCCGGCCCTGCTGGAGTCGATGGATTTTCCTGAGCCGGTTATCCACCTGTCGGTTGAGCCGAAAACCAAGGCTGACCAGGAGAAGATGGGCGTTGCCCTTGGCAAGCTGTTATCCGAAGACCCTTCAATGCGCGTCAGAACGGATGAAGAAACCGGGCAGACCATTCTTTCCGGTATGGGCGAGTTGCATCTTGAGATTATTGTTGATCGCATGAAGCGTGAATTCAAAGTCGAGTGTAACGTTGGTGCTCCACAGGTTGCCTACCGTGAATCGATTACCAAGTCGGTTCAGGTGCAGGGCAAGTTCGTGCGCCAGTCCGGTGGTCGTGGTCAGTACGGCGATTGCTGGTTGCGTATTGAGCCGGGTGAGCCTGGCGAAGGCTTTACTTTTATTGACGAAATTAAAGGTGGCGTTATTCCGCGTGAATATATCCCTGCCGTTGGTAAGGGTGCGGAAGAGGCAGCGCAGAATGGTGTGCTTGCAGGTTTCCCCATCGTTGACGTTCGTGTTGCCGTATTTGATGGTTCCTATCACGACGTTGACTCGTCAGAGATGGCCTTCAAGATTGCCGGCTCCATGGGTTTCAAGGAGGGTGCCAAAAAAGCAGCACCTGCCTTGCTCGAACCCATTATGGCGGTTGAGGTAGTGGTTCCTGAAGAGTACATGGGCGATGTTATTGGCGATCTGAATAGTCGCCGGGGCCGCATTATGGGGATGGATTCACGTGCCGGCGCCCAGGTAGTTAATGCCCATGTGCCGTTGTCGAGCATGTTCGGCTACGCCACCGATCTGCGCAGTGCGACCCAGGGTCGTGCAACCTATACAATGGTATTTGATCATTACGATCAGGTGCCCAAAGCGCTCAGCGAAGAGATTATTGCCAAGGTTAATGGCTAGAGGAGTTTACAATGGCGAAGGCAAAATTTGAGCGGTTAAAGCCGCATGTTAACGTCGGAACGATCGGTCACGTTGACCATGGCAAGACGACCCTGACCGCAGCGATCACCAAGGTGTTGGCTGAGAAGATGGGTAAGGGTGAAGTCAAGG
>NZ_JCBCBS010000128.1:0-6211 GCF_059864205.1 Pelovirga sp. | reverse complement strand
CGGCAAAATCGCGGATCTCCTGCACCAGCTCCAGGCGCTGTTTCAATTCAGCGGGTGTTTGCTCAGCAGCGATCAGTTTTTCAATATCACGACGTTGGGCCAGCAGGTGCCATTGACCGAGCACCGCCTGGCGATAATAGTTGATTTCCCCGCAACCGATCAGCATAAAGCACAAGAGGACAACAAGGCACCACAGTGTCCACCTGTGGCCAGTCGCTGCTTTTTGTAAGTGCCTCAGTTCGCGTTTTTTTGCCATTGCCGGCCCGTAATCATCAGTCGACAAAACTACATCATCAACAATAAACTCAAGGCCATCACCACCATGCCGGCGACCAGCCCGATCAAACTGTCATGCCCTTTGCCATAAGCCCGGCTGGTAGGCAGCAACTCATCGAGACTGATATAAACCATAATCCCGGCAACGCCACTGAACAGGATCCCCATGACCTGTGGTGGCACCACGCCGTCAGTCCCACCAAAGAAAAAGATGATGCCCAGATAACCGATGATGGCTCCCAGGGGCTCAGCAAGACCGCTAAGTAATGAATACCAGAAGGCTTTGAAGCGACTGCCGGTGGCATAATAAATAGGGACCGAAACACTGATTCCCTCTGGGATATTGTGTAAAGCGATGGCAATAGCGATAGCAACGCCCAGAGCTGGATCCTCAAGTGCTGCTAGAAAGGTTGCCAGCCCTTCGGGAAAGTTGTGAATGGTGATAGCCAACGCAGTAAACAAGCCCATCCGCAGCAGTTTTTTATTTCCCAGCCCATGATCCTTGATGAATTGTTTCGGCATAGGTTCCGATTCATCTTTGAGAGGGCTGACTTCCGCTTCAGAGTGAACTTCGTGGGGATTGGCTGCAGAGGGAATTAAGGTATCAATCAAGCCAATCAGCAACATACCGCCAAAAAAACCTGCCGTATTGACCCAGTGTCCCCAATAGGCACCATAGGCCTCGGTTAAAACGTTGGCCCCTTTGACAAAGATCTCAACAAAGGAAACATAAAGCATAACCCCTGCTGAGAATCCTGTTGCTACCGATAAAAAACGATAATTTGTGCGTTTTGCCATAAACGCAATCAAACTGCCAACCCCGGTGGCCAGACCGGCAAAAACCGTCAAACCAAACGCAAACCAGAAGTTTTCCATCAAAAAGTCCTCTTTATGTATAAGCGCCCCTTTAAAAAAAACTCAGGACCATGCGTGTTCCCATCAACAACAGAAAAATGGCAAAGATTTTTTTCAGCCGAGCGACCGGCAAAGCATGAGCCAGCCGAACCCCGAAGGGCGCCGTAAAATAGCTCACCACAGCAACGCCAAGCAGTGCCGGCAGATAGATAAAGCCCAGACTGCCCGCCGGCAAACCGCTGGCAAACAGACCATTAAGCAGATACCCCAGGGCACCGGCAAAGGCGATCGGCAGGCCGACCGCCGCCGAGGTGCCAACCGCAGTGTGAATCGGTTGGTTGCACCATCCCAGAAATGGCACCGTCATCGTCCCACCACCGATACCCACCAGGCTCGAAATGCCACCAATGACACCGCCAACACCAAACATCCCGGCTTTTCCCGGCAGGCTACGTGAGGGGCGCGGAGTAATGTTCAGCAACATCTGAATAGCCACATAATAGAGGAAACAGGCAAAAAACACGCTTAAAAATTTACTGCTGAGTTGCGCTGCCACCCAGGTTCCCATAAAGGTCCCCAGCAGAATACCGGGAGCCAACCCCTTGACGGCCGACCAGTTGACCGACCCGCGGGCGTGGTGGGCACGAAAGCTGGAAATCGAGGTAACAATAATGGTCGCCAGGGAGGTTCCCAGGGCCAGATGAAGAATATAGGTTTCAGGAAATTGCTGGGCAACAAAGGTGAAGGTCAGCAGCGGCACGATGACCACGCCACCACCAATCCCCAACAGCCCGGCCAACACCCCGACTACTGCGCCGGTCAGCGCGTAAATTAACCAGAAAATCATGTCTTTCCTCTAAGCAATCAAGCTGATTTATCACCACAACTACCGCACTCCCATCGCTGGTGGGAGTGGATGAATACGAATAAGCTGCAGGCCTTTAGTCGGTCACCCGCACTTGATGCTCCTCACCGAGGGTCAACAGCGGATCACATTCCAGTTCAGCGGAAAGAGACATCGAAACCACCTGTTGCAGATTCACCAATTGGACCTGGCTGCCGGCACGCACCGGCAAAAATGTCTCGTCGCCATTGAGCAATTCACCAACCCGTTGCGGCCCGGTCAGCTAGACCCCGTGCAGCTGCAAGAAGGTTTCGCCATGTTCACATCCTTGCGCTTGAGAACTGCGGACAAGTTGGGATCCTATCAGGAAATCCATAACAAATCACAGTTTGGCATGCATAAATTTCAATTTTTTTGCATAAAAACAGGAACAAACTCCTCCCAGTCAGATTTTTTTCAGAAATCGTCGCTACAATGGCCGCTGAAAGTCATTCTGTTGTCGTCAAGGGAGCCTGATATGGCATCGAAAATTGCATTGCTGTTCGAAGACAATCCCCTTTGTCGTGATCTGATGACGGAAATACTGAGGGAAAGGGATTATAAGGTCACAGCTTTTGCCGATCCGACCAGCTATGTTGCAAGCCATAATGGCTACTGTGACTGTTCCGACGACGCCTGCGCTGATGCATTGATAACCGATAATCAGATGCCGGGCATGAGCGGGCTCGAATTCATCCAGTGGATCAAAGATCGCGGCTGCAAGCTGCCGAACAACCGCAGAGCAGTGATTTCCGGAAGCTGGTCGAATGAAGAGTATGAGCAGGCACAGCATCTTGGTTGTAAAATATTTCACAAACCGGCATCCATGAAGGAAATCCATCAATGGCTGGACGACCAGCAATAGTTCGGAAATGTTCCAACGTGTAAACAGAGGGGTCATGAAAGAAAAAATTGGTTGCCATTGTTGTGCTGGGGTTTTGCGACCTACTGCTTGGGCTCAGCAGCGCACCGGCCAACCTGCTCTCGCAAGATACGGTAGCAGCGGCTGGGCACTTTGCCCGGATCAATGACAGCGACAACAGCAGTACCGCCCACAACCAGGTGTCTTCGTCGCTGCGACTGGCCCGGAATGAACAGGAGGTTGTGAACGCTATCGAGCGGTCACAACACCTATTGGGACCGGTTCTACGGCGACAGTTGACGGCATTGCGCTCCAGCGGTATCTATCCGCGTTTTCCTGATGGCGATTATCCGATCGTGCAGCTTGATGCGCGGACCTTGCACCAGGATCGGGCAGCTGAGGTGATTCTGCCAAGACACCTGGATGGTGTCTGGCAGGTAGCAGATTACGGCATTCGCTGACGTTGATAAAAATTGTTCCAAACGGGGAGGCGGGGGTCGGCCAGGTCGTCAAGGCCTGGCCGACCAGCAACGTCACAACGTCAACAATAAAGAGAGGCCAAACCCGCCATTGCGGGGACATCCGGAATATTTGCCGGGAGGACGACACTCTCTGTCGGCACGGTGCTTATCGGCCGGAGGATGAACCAAAAGAGGAAATCAGAAAGGACGCTAGAGAATAATTACTTTTTTGGTAATTTATTGCTTGCAATTGATAACCGCTATCATTATAGTGGTAATCAACAGAACGAAGCTTGTTGTGGCAGGCGAGCCAAGTTCCTCTTCATTCTCCTACTCCTTGTGTGTTTAAAAAAGCCAGTTGCGGCACCTCCCCGCAACTGGCTTTCTCTTTTTTGATGGTATAATTCACAGCCCACCTTTATAGATTCGGCGCTTTTTTGTGCTTGCATCCAAATTGTAGGGATTATTTTATATGCTAAGTAACAATCTGAAATCGTTAGTAATTTGTTTATGGCTCACAATCTTGCTTGGTTTAGTGGTCGGCTGTACAACAACAAGCAGTATCGTGAAATCAGCACAGCAAACGAAAACCTCCTGCTCCGGCGAATGGTACCAGTCAATAGAAGAGAAAGTAACAACAGGAGATGGCCACGGACACGGGCCAGATATCGGCTCGGAGGAATGGAGATCTGTGGTCGAATTTAAACTTGGTATTCGAGGCAAGGCCACTGTTCCGCAACGCGACAGCGAAGCCTGGTGTCGATATATCGATCATCTTGTACAGAGTGAATCGTCATTCAACAACTAGACATTTCTGCGTGGCTCAAGCAGTAAAAAAGGGAGAAAGCTCGACCAGAAATTCCTATTTAAAGTAGACTCGAAAATCAGTTTTCCTCATTGCAGAGGAACGGAATCCATCATGAAATCCATCGATGATTTTTCGTAACTATTCAGCTCTATCCTTGCGCAGGGCCTTTGGATCCTGTAGCAAGGGTTTTTGTCGCCATGTCAGACGGAGAATCAGTATTAGCTGGGGGATTCTTGCTCAACAATGAATTGACTGACTCCTCGTTCCGCCCGATGGGTAGTGAAGGTGATCCCATTGCAAACCGCGTTGAGCCGAACAAAAGACCGCGATCCAGCAACTGTATGTCACGATAGGCTGCCTATGTGATCTGGCTACAATCAGCAAGTGTATACATTGTTTACCTAAAGTGGTTAATGACAATCAATATTTTTCCAGTCCGAGGGGTTAATAGCTCCCCGGCATATCAGCCGGTTCATCAATAAATAGGCGCTCGCAGCCGATTTCCTGCGGGCCGTTACGGCAATTTCCTCGGTTCCGGGGTCAGTTCTCCGTCGTCAAACAGACCGAGCAGTTGGGAATGGATGGCGCGGCAATGTTGGCACGCCACATTGACAATTGAAGACAGCCGCAGTTATATTTTTCGTCGAAAAACTATAGCTTTTTCAATTTCTTACAGGAGTGCAAGATGAAACCCTTTAAGCCTATGTTTTTTTTATGTTTGCTCTTTCTTTTTTTGTTTTTTGCGGGTGATCTGCTGGCTTGTACCAGGGTGGTATATAAGGGCCCGGCTGAAAACGTGCTTACCGGGCGTACAATGGATTTTTCAATCGCCATTCCTGCCAACTTGTGGATTTTCCCGCGCGGGATGAAAAGAAGCGGTGAGGTGGGCCCAAATTCGCTGGAATGGACATCGCGCTATGGCAGTATTGCTGCCAGTTCCTGGGACATTGCCACGCCGGACGGCATGAATGAGAAAGGACTGGTCGCCAATCTTCTGTGGCTCGTGACATCGCAGTATCCTGCTTTTGACCCGTCCGGCAAAGAAAAAGGCATTACCATTGCGGCATGGGCCCAGTATGCTCTCGACAACTTTGCCACCGTTGCTGAGGCGGTGAATTCTCTTGGCAAGGAGGAGTTTGTTGTTGTTACGGATTTTATCCCCGGAACGGATAAGTTTACTACTGTCCATCTATCTCTTTCCGATCCGACCGGAGATAGCGCTATTCTGGAATATATCAATGGCAAGTTAGTTATCCATCACGACTCATCGTACCAGGTCATGACAAACGATCCCGTCTATGAGGAGCAGTTGGCCATCAAAGGCTATTGGGAACAAATACCAGGCACCGTGTTTTTGCCGGGAACCAACAGGCCCGCTGATCGTTTTGCTCGTGCCTCCTATTACATTGGTGCCATTCCCCAAACCAGCGATCCCCATATAGCCGTAGCAAGCGTGTTCAGCGTGATCAGAAATGTTTCCGTTCCCTACGGTATATCTTCAGAAGACCAGCCGCATATTTCCAGCACGCAGTGGCGGGTCGTTGCCGACCAGAAGCGGCTTGTTTACTACTTTGAAAATGTCATGACACCGAATGTACTGTGGGTTGATCTTAAAAAGGTTGATTTCAGTGACAAGGCCAGTGTTCTCAAGCTCAGCCTCGACGAGGGCCAGGTATATGCTGGTGATGCCCTGAGGTCTTTTAAGAAAGCTGTTCCTTTTAAGTTTCAGGGACTGTAGCGGTGACAAGCCGTTCTTGTTAGCGTTGAGGGAGAAAAATGAGATGATGAAAAAAATCATCCCAGGCCTGTTGCGGCTTCGGGGTCTTAGTTTAATGCTGGCGGTGTCTGCAGGAATTCTCATGGGACCGGCCAACGCATTGGCCGCCCATGGCTGGAGCGGCCAAGTTACTCCCTATCTCTGGGCATCAGGAGTCGGTGGAGACATTACCCCTTTTCGTGGAGGACCGACTGTCTCGATAGACGATTCTTTTTCTGAAATTCTTAAAGATCTTGATGGTGCCTTTTTTCTTTCAGGGTTTGCGCGTCATGACCGTCTTGTTGTGCTC
>NZ_JCBCBS010000120.1:0-3497 GCF_059864205.1 Pelovirga sp. | reverse complement strand
ACCCTGGGTGAGGGGCATTTTTATGCTGAGTCAACGGGAGGCGCTCAATGACGCAGGATGTCACTAAGAAAAACAATGTGAAACGCTGGCTACCATCCGTCATCGGTGGCCTGCTGCTGGTCGGGCTGATTCTCTATGTTGGCGGCTTTTTCAGGACCGGGCAAATCGGGCCCGAGGATGCTTTGGCACCTGATCCTGACCTTCCTTTGAACGAAAAACAAGTGGCCGCGCGAACAGTGGTTTTACCTCAATACTATGAGGCGATTGGCACCTTGCAGACCCGCACCAGCGGGCGCATAGAGTCTCAGGTGACGGGTCGTGTGGAACAGGTCGCAGTGCGTTCCGGTGATCTCGTAGGCAAGGGCGCCCTGCTGGTGAAAATCGATGATCGTACCTTGCGGGCACGCTATCAGCAGGCGCAGCAGGCCCTCAATACCGCTGTTGCGCAGAAGATTCAGGCAGAGCAAGCGATTGAAGCGGCCCGTGCCGCAGAAACCCGGGTACTGGCCGAATTCGAGCGAATCCGCAACTTTCTGGAAGCGCAGGCGGCCACGCAGCAAGAGATGGAAACCATCGAGGCGCAGCGACGTCAGACGCAGGCGAACCTGGCGCAGGCGCTAGCCGCACTGGCCGCGGCCGAGGCCGGCATTGAGGGGGCTCGCCAACAGGTTGAGGAAGCGGCTGTGGCCCTCGACTATACGCGGATTGTCGCGCCGATGGATGCACAGGTCGTTGAGCGGCTCGTGGATCCGGGTGATCTGGCCATGCCGGGGAAAGTGTTGCTGACATTGCAGGGGGAAGAGGTTCTGCGCCTGGAAGCCCTGGTGCCGGAATCGCTGATTCAGCGTCTGGTCCTGGGTCAGGACGTCGACCTGTTGATCGGGGAGCGCTCCGTTAAGGGACAAGTGGAAGAGATAATGCCTAGCGCCGACCCACGCACGCGCAGTCTTGTCGTTAAAGTGACCCTGGCTGATCGTCGGGGGCTTTTCCCCGGCATGTTCGGGCGCCTGAGGGTGGGGCTGGAGGCGCGCTCGGCGGTTCTGGTCCCTGCTGCCGCTGTGGTGCGCATCGGTCAGTTGGAACTGGTTCAGATTGCCGAAGAAGGAGGGATCAAAACCCTGCTCGTTACTACCGGCGTCCGCATCGCGGATGATGTAGAAATTCTTTCCGGTCTCACCGGTAATGAGCAGCTTGTGCTGCGTGGCATCCAGCCATGAGTGAACAAACGGCGACTCCGCAAGGTTTCATTGCGCGCCTGGTCGCGCCCTTTCTGCAGCCGCAGCCCCCCATTTTAATGATCATTTTTGCCCTGGCGCTGGGGCTGGCAGCGTTGCTTCTAACTCCTCGCGAGGAAGAGCCGCAGATTGTTGTACCTCTGGCCGATGTGTTCGTGCAGGTGCCCGGGGCATCAGCCCGTGAGGTTGAACAACTGGTCTCGACCCCTTTGGAAAAGCTTCTCTGGCAGATCGATGGAGTCGAATACGTCTATTCCATGTCGCGCGATGGTCTGGCCATCGTCACTGTCCGTTTCCATGTTGGTGAGGATCGCGAGCGCTCCCTGGTCAAATTACACAACAAGATCAGCATGAACATCGAGCAAGCGCCGCCCATCGTTCAGGGATGGGTCATCCGGCCGGTGGAAATCGATGATGTTCCCATCGTCAACCTGACCCTGTATTCCGAATATTACAACGATTTCGCCCTGCGTCGCATCGGTCAGGAGGTGCTGGCACGACTGACCGAGGTCAATGATATGTCCCGCTCGGAACTGGTTGGTGGACGCAGCCGTGAAGTCCGGGTCGAACTCGATCCGTCCCGCCTGGCGTCGCGCGGAATTTCCCCGCTGCAGGTTACTGCGACACTGCGGGGAGCCGATGCGGCGGTACAGGCCGGCAGCTTTTCCGCGATTAATCGCGAAATCAGTGTCGTCAGTAGCGCCTTTCTGCAATCAGCTCAGGATGTTGAACAACTGGTGGTCGGGGTGCATGACGGACGCCCTGTCTACCTGCGCGATGTCGCCAGCGTATTCGATGGCCCGCAGGAGCCCGGCAATTATTCGCGCATCGGGTTTTCCGCCCTGTTTCTCGAGCGTAATACCCAACATCCAGCCACCGGCCTTGATTCCTTCAACATCTCCCCGGCCGCCGCTGTCGGTTCCTATCCGGCAGTAACCCTCGCCCTGGCGAAAAAAAAAGGCACCAACGCCGTTGCCGTCGCCGACATGATTCTGCAGCGTCTGGACGAGCTCAAAGGGTCCGTCATCCCGGATGACGTTTTTGTTGAGGTGACGCGCAACTATGGTGAAACTGCCCGGGAAAAAGTCGGTGATCTGCTTGCCTCGCTGTTTTTTGCCATTGTTACCGTGGTGGTGCTGTTGGCGTTTACCCTGGGACGCCGTGAGGCGCTCATCGTTGCCCTTGCGGTACCCATCAGTTTTTCCCTGGCGCTGTTCGTCAATTTTCTGCTGGGTTATACCATCAACCGGGTGACCCTGTTCGCTCTGATTCTGTCCTTAGGTCTGGTGGTCGATGATCCCATCACCAACGTCGACAACATTCAGCGTCACATTCTCAAACGGCAGCGCAAGCCGCGCGAAGCAACCCTGTTTGCCGTTAGCGAGGTCTTGCCGCCGGTCATTCTTTCGACCCTGGCGATCATCGTCTGCTTCACTCCGATGTTTTTCATTACCGGCATGATGGGCCCCTATATGGCGCCGATGGCGGCCAATGTTCCCCTGACGGTTATTTTTTCGACCCTGGCAGCGCTGACCGTGGTTCCCTGGCTAGCCCATACCCTGATTCGCCGACGGGTGGAAAAAGACGGCGCTGAAGACTTAAAGGGGGAGGATGTTGTTCCCTCCTGGCTCAAGCGTGGTTATCGCGCGACAGTGGAACCATTTCTCGGTGCGCGCCGTTGGCGCTGGGCCCTGCTGGGCGGCATTCTGATTCTGTTGGTCCTGTCCCTGGCGCTGCCCATGTTACGCCTGGTGCCCTTGAAGATGCTGCCGTTCGACAACAAGAACGAACTGCAACTGGTGCTGGATCTGCCGGAAGGCAGCACGCTGGAGACGACCGATCGCATGGTTCGTGCCTTCGAAGACTATCTGCGCAACGTCCCCGAAGTATCCAGCTTTGTCTCCTACGTCGGTCGTCCTTCACCGATGGATTTCAATGGAATGGTTCGCCATTACTATCTGCGCGAGCAACCCCATCTGGCCGATATTCGCATCAACCTGGTCGGAAAGAACGAACGGCGCATGCAAAGCCATGCGCTGGGCCTGCGCCTGCGGAGCGATCTGGAAGATCTGGCCCAACGCTATGGCGCGACGTTACAGATTGTCGAGACACCGCCCGGGCCACCGGTGCTGGCGACAGTGGTTGCCGAAGTCTATGGTGCTCCAGGTCTTGATTACCAGGATATGATCAACGCAACCCACCAGGTAACCAGAGTGATGGCTGATGAACCCTTTGTCGTTGATCTGAACACCACCATTGAGA
>NZ_JCBCBS010000113.1:0-7989 GCF_059864205.1 Pelovirga sp. | reverse complement strand
GGTGAATCGGATAATTCCCCGGACGGGACTTTAACCCGCTAGATATTCAACTGTTACTGCGAACGGACATAATGCCGATTTAAACAGCAAATCGGTATTATGTCCCCCGATTTCACCGATTTCCGGTCTTTTCCAGATAATATTCATACCCTCCCGCAAAAGGGGTCATGACACCATGGTCGATCTCAAAAACACGACTGACCAGTGAACGCAGAAAGTGGCGATCGTGACTGACGATCAATACGGTCCCGGCAAACCCCTGCAGCGCTTGCAACAAAACGTCGCGCGACTGGATATCGAGGTGGTTGGTCGGTTCATCAAGGATCAGCAGATTTAAGGGGCGGCCAAGCAGGGTGGCGAGCACCAGGCGCGATTTCTCCCCGCCGGAAAGTTTATCAACCCGTTTCTCGACATCATCCCCCGGAAACAAAAAGGCCGCACAGAGATTCCGCAGCACCCCGACGGTCAGTTGCGGCAGGGCATCCTGTACGGTTTCGTAAACGGTTTTTTTCGGATCGAGCAGATCCATCGAATGCTGGCTGAAATAGCCGGGGAAGACATTGGCGCCAATCGTCACATCCCCCTGACTCGGCGCTGTCTGCTCACTGAGAACTTTCAGAAAGGTCGATTTTCCGGCGCCATTGATCCCCACCACCGCGATCTTGTCGCCGCGCTGTACCAGCCCGGACACTCCGGAAAACACCGGCAGATCGCGGCCATCCTCGCGTTGCCAGTCCTTGGCGAGATCCTTGAAGGCCAGTACATCATCACCACTGCGCGGCGGTTCAGCAAAGTCGAAGCGCACCAGCCGCTGTTCCTGGGGCAGCTCGATCCGGTCAATTTTTTCCAGCTTTTTCACCCGCGACTGCACTTGGGCAGCATGGGAGGCACGAGCCGCAAAGCGGGCGATGAATTCCTCTTCCTTGGCGAGCATCTCCTGCTGACGGCGATGGCTGGCGATCAGCTGCTCGCGGCGAATGTCGCGCTCGCGCAGATAAAAATCATAATTACCGCCATAAGTGGTAATGGTGCCGTTGCCTACCTCGATAATGCGCGTCACCAGCCGGTTCATAAAATCGCGGTCGTGACTGGTCATTAACAGGGCGCCCTGGTACTCATCGTTGAGCCAGTTTTCCAGCCAGATGATCGACTCCAGATCGAGGTGGTTGGTCGGCTCGTCAAGCAGCAGCACATCGGGATTTAAAGTGAGAATCCGGGCCAGGGCAATGCGCATCTTCCAGCCACCGCTGAAGCTTTCAACCGGGCGGTTATAGTCGTCGGGGCCAATCCCCAGACCGGTGAGTACTGCCTGGGCGCGTGATTCCAGATCATAACCACCACGCTGCTCGTATTCCTGCTGCACATCACCGTAACGCTCGAGCAACTGGGCCATGGCGTCATCATCCATGGGCTCGCACATCTGCGCTTCCATGGCGGCGATCTCCTGTCCGAGGCGTACCGTCTTCTCCGAGGCGGCGATCACCTCGTCAAGGGCGCTGCGGCCGGCCATGTCACCGACATCCTGCGAGAAATAACCGATCACCGTCTTTTTTGAACAGGTGATATCACCACCATCGAGGCCTTCCTCGCCGGTGATCAGACGGAAAATGGTGGATTTACCGGCACCGTTGGGGCCAACCAGACCAGTGCGGCTAGCGGGAAGGATCTGGCAGCCGGCATTTTTGAACAGCACCCGGTTACCGTGCTGCTTGGTGATATTCGTCAGATGAATCATTGGCCAATTCCTGTAGGTCTGATAGTCAAGGGGCGACTCATGAATCGCCCCTGGGTTTTGTATCGGGCGCGGTGGCGGGATTAGCGTTAAGCATCCCTTTCAGTTCGCGGATCTCGCCGCGCAGACTGTTGATATCCCGGTGCAGTTCCTGCTCCTTTTCTTCCGCCAGTTCCTCGATTTCCCGCATCTGTTCTTTCTGTGCAACATGGGCCTGGCTCTGCATGGCATCAACGATCACGGCGATAAACAGATTGAGCATGGTGAAGGTCGCCAGCATGATAAAGGGGACAAAAAACAGCCAGGCATAGGGAAACACCTCGAGCACCGGCCGGACGATCCCCATCGACCAGCTTTCCAGGGTCATGATCTGAAAAAGGGTGTACATGGAGGCGTTGATGGAACCGAACCAGTCGGGGAAATCGGCACCAAAGAGCTTGGTGCTCATGACTGCCGCCACGTAAAAAACCAGCAATAACAGTGCGATAATCGAACTCATGCCGGGAATCGCCGCCAGCAACGCTGACACCACCACGCGCATGCGCGGCGACGCCGAGGCCAGACGCAACACCCGCAATACCCGCAAGCTGCGCAGAATACTGAAGGCACCGGTCGCCGGCACCAGAGCAATACCGACGACGATAAAATCAAACACCCGCCAGGGTTCGTGGAAAAACCCTCGTGGCCCCATGGCAACAATCGCCAGGGTCAACTCGACGACGAAAATCAACAGGCACAAACGATCAAGCTGAAACAGAATATGACCGTAGGGTTCGTTGATGGTCGGCACGGTTTCCAGCCCGAGGAGTACCGCGTTGACCAAAATCACCGCAATCACCAGCCGCTGGATGGTGCGGCTTTCGAGCCAGTAGTACAAACGGATACGCCAGTCCATTAATTGCTTTGTTGTCATTTTTTTCCCATTAGGCTACGACTTTTGCCGGGACAAATCCCCTGTTCAAACGCTGGATGTTAAAGCAGGAATCAGGTTAAAATTCAATGGAAAATGACAGTCCCCCTTTACCCTCATGCGGGATCAAACACCATGGCCAATAACCCAGGCACACCAACTCCGCAGCGACAAAACCATCGCCACCATCTGCAGCAGATATTTCAGGCGGCGTTACAGCGCGTTGACCCTTACCAGGCGATCCACTCCAGGGTCAGCCTGTGCGGCGACCTGCTGCGGGTCAAAACCGAAGAGCTGGCAATCGACCTTGACTTGACCCACTATGACCGTATCCTGCTGCTGGGAGCGGGCAAGGCCACGGCGCCGATGGCGCGAGCATTCGAAGACCTGCTGGGGGAACGCATCGACACGGGTCTGATCTGCGTCAAAGAGGGGCACCTCGAACCGCTGCAACGCATTGAAGTGATCGAAGCCGCCCATCCGATCCCCGATCAGCGCGGATTGACCGCTGCGCACCGCTTTGCGGAACTGGCCAACATCGCTGACGAGAAAACCCTGATCATCAACTGCATTTCCGGGGGCGCTTCGGCCCTGCTCCCCTACCCCCTCGATCCACAATCTTCCGCCGGCCGAGCTGCTGTTTCCCTGGCCGACAAACAGCTAATCACCAGCCTGCTGCTGGGCTGTGGCGCTCCCATCGAAGAAATCAACTGTGTCCGCAAACACCTGTCGGCCATCAAGGGGGGACGCTTTCTGCGCCTGGCAGCACCTGCCCGGAGCCTCAATTTTATTCTTTCCGACGTTGTCGGCGACGACCTCAGCAGCATCGCCTCCGGCCTGACCAGTGCGGATCCCACCACCTTCAGCGACGCCATCAACATCATTGATCGCTATCAGCTGCGATCGCGAACCCCGGCCAGTATCCTGGCGGCCCTGGAACTGGGTCAGTCCGGCAGATTGGCCGAAACCCCCAAGGCGGGTGACAGCTCGCTTGCCTATGCCACCAATATTCTTATCGGCACCAATCGTCACGCCCTGCTGGCGGCAGAACAGCAGGCCAGGCAGCTCGGCTACCACACCAGGGCGGGTAGCGTCATGATCAGCGGCGAAGCCCGCCACGCCGCCCGTTACCTGGCTACCATTGCCCGCGAGGTTGCCGCCAGCGACCTGTTCATGGAAAAACCGGCGTGTCTGCTGTTTGGTGGCGAAACGGTGGTCACGCTGCAAGGGAACGGTAAAGGGGGGCGCAATCAGGAACTGGCGCTGGCATTTCTGTGCGAGTTGGCAGCATGGGGAGATGATCAGAACAAAAAGGTGACCTTTCTCTCGGCCGCAACCGACGGCAACGACGGACCAACCGACGCCGCAGGCGCTTTTGCCGACGCCGAGATCCTGTCACGCGCCGAAAGCGCCGCTCTGGAGATAGATCGCTACCTTGGCGACAACGATTCCTATCATTTTTTCGAAAAAGTTGAAGGGTTGCTCATGACCGGCCCGACCAACACCAATGTTGGTGATCTGCAGATAATCCTTATTTACTGACCCCGGCGCGGCAGCAGAAAAAGGTAACTACCGCTACGCAGAATCGCTCCATTCGGGGTAATCTCCTCCACCGTCAGGTTCTCCGCTAGCTGCGCCCCTGCCCTTACCAGACGACCGTTGATCTGCACCAGACTCGCATCTGCAGCGGCGGGATTATAGGCATGCAGCGCCATCTGCAGGGCCGGCAAGCGCCTGCGCACCTCCGGCGGCAGGTCGCTGATACGGTAGACGGGATCCTCTGTTTTCGCGGAAGGAGAAGAAGGAACCGCTGCCGTTGGTTCTGTGCGCTGCTCCAGCCCTGCCCCTTCAGATTCTTCAACCCCCGCTTGGCGCTGGACATCAGGCTGGGGAGCTATCGAGGGCGCCGGCGCCGGCAACGGCGCAGGCATAACAACAGTATCTGCAACTGGAGCCAAGGGTTGCACCAAAACCACATCTGAATTCCGTGAAGATTGCACCACCAGGATTGCCAGCAACAGCAGAATACACAGAAACAAAAGCGCAACCGCTACCAGGATCCAACGCCGGGAAACGGCTGCTATTGGCGCCGGCGGCTCACAGATGGCCTGGGGTTCCTCACCGGCTAATGCTCTGCGCCTGCGTTCCGATTTATTCAGGGCATCAAGAATAAAAGACATATTCATTGCTCCCCATAAGCATTAAGACGCGGCTGATCGATGGCATGGCGAGAATTGATCAGCATCAGGGTGTGGGGACCAACCAATCCGTCAGGATTGAGATTGTGCTGATGTTGTAAGGTCCGCACTTCATTTACCAGTACCTGATCAAACATGAGATCCGCCATCTCACGAATTGCGCGCCCGTTTAACTTTGCCATCTGCTGCTCGAGCCAGAACATGGTAATCCCTTCGTCACCGGCCCGCAGTACCCCTTCATATCCCGGTGGTGGCTGCCAGAGCAGGGTGAAGTCACCACTCCATTGACCGCGCAGGACGTCAACCGGAACCCGCACCAGATCAGTACCGACTATCAGGGTCGCCATCGTTTCGTCAAGGGCTGACAAGGTGGCATAAAACCCATCATTGCCGTGGAGATCACGAAGCATCAACACCGCCGGATGATTCAGGGTGCGTAAACGTGAAAGATCTCCTTCTCCTTCCAGCACTACCAGTCCATGGGAATGACCAGGAGGCATTGTCGTATCCTCCGCGAAAACACCTGGATAGCCCCAGAGCGCCGACAACGTCTGCATGGCCAGGGCGCGACTTTGCACTGTTGATAACCCTGCCGGTCGGCTGATGAAAAAATCTGCGGGGTTTTCCATCATTGGCACTTCAGTCAACTGCAAATCTTCCCGGGGGGCTTCCTCCTGACTCAGATGTTCCTGGAGCGAGTGGACAGGGATGCGCACCAGGTTTTCCTGTCGCGGTGCCGGCAGCAACAGAAAGATCAATGCCCCAACAACGACGACCATAACAATCAGCAAGAACGAAAAGAGCCATTTTTCACGGGATCGTTGCTGCTGGTTTCTGCCCAGTATTTCTCCGGCCGCCTGGGTCAATAACTTCGCACTGACCTGATGCTCTCCCCGCCCATAGGCGCCCAGCAGGGCGCGATCACAAATCAGATTGATTACTCGCGGCACACCACCACTCAAACGGTAGAGTCGGTCAGTCGCTGTTGACGAAAAAAGCGGGCGTTCAACGCCGGCTTTAGCAAGGCGATAGGCAAGATAGGCGGGAAGCTGAGAGCGAGAAAGGGGTTCCAGGTGATAACGGGCAGTCACGCGCTGAGCGAGTTGACGTAAATCCGGGCGCTCAAGCAGCCGGTTCAATTCCGGCTGTCCGAGCAGGATCACCTGCAACAATTTGCGCTTATCGGTCTCAAGGTTAGTCAGCAGGCGAATCTGTTCAAGAACTTCAACGCTCAAATTCTGCGCCTCATCAATGATCAGGATGACTCTTTTATCGCGACTGTGTGCATCCAGCAAAAACAGATTCAAGCGATCGACAAAAACCTTGATACTGCTGGTTTCCGGTGGATATCCAATCCCCAGCTCGTCACATATAGTAGCCAGCAGCTCAACTACTGACAACTTGGGATTGAGAATAAATGCAACCTCGGAATTTTCTGGAATATGGTTGAGCAGGCAACGACAGACAGTGGTTTTTCCGGTACCGACCTCGCCGGTGAGCAGGACAAAACCACTGTCGGCTTTCATACCGTAGAGCATATGAGCAAGAGCCTCGCGGTGTTTCTCGCTCATGTAGAGAAATTGTGGATCGGGTGCGATGGTAAAGGGATCTTCCTTGAACCCGAAATATTCTTTATACATGGTTAACAAAACCCCGGTCTGAAGCAGACAAAACAGACACCAGGAACAGGATATACCACAAACGACAAATCCAGGTCAGCTGAAACAACGGCGGGGGGAGGTGTCAGACAAAAAAATGCCCCGTGATCAGGAGGGGATCACGGGGCGACACACTAAGGAGGTAACGAGAGAGTACTGCTGAAATACCTTTTGCCTGCCACAACAAAATGTATTTGAAACAAACTTAACTGTTTTAGTCAGGCTTGTCAACAGGATTTTGAAATTTTTTTTCAAAAAGCAGAAGTTGGGCACAAACCAACGTAATACTTCTGTAAAACAGTAACTTCAAGTGCTGCCTGACCTTTACGTCAATGCTATACTGCAGAGATGGACTTAAACACAAATACTGGAGCACTAGATGAATGAACTATCATCGAATCCGAAAAGATACAGCCTTGCAGAAGAGATCGCCAACAGCGTTACCCACGGCGTGGGTGTGCTGCTGTCCATCGTTGGGCTGATTGTTCTGGTTAACCTTGCCGCCACCCATGGAAATGTATGGCATATCGTCAGCAGCAGTATTTTTGGTGCCACCCTGACCCTGCTGTATCTATCTTCAACCCTCTATCACAGCATTCCGGCACCAGGCGCCAAAAAAATTCTGCGTCTGCTTGACCATATCGCTATTTACCTGCTGATTGCCGGCACCTATACCCCTTTCTTGCTGGTAAACCTGCGCGGTGCCTGGGGCTGGTCATTATTTGCTCTGGTTTGGGGGATTGCTCTGACAGGGATCGTTCTCAAGGTGACGCCGTTGGGGCACAAGCGTGGTCTGTCACTGACCCTCTACCTGGCCCTCGGCTGGATTATTCTGATAGCGATCAAACCGCTGCTGAACTACCTTGAACCTGACGGTATCCGCCTGCTGGTCGCCGGCGGGATAGCCTATACCGGCGGCGTCATTTTTTATGGCTGGAAACGCCTGCCCTATAATCACGCCATCTGGCATCTGTTTGTCCTGGCCGGGAGTTGCTTCCACTTTTTTGCGGTACTGTTCTATGTGATTCCACGAAACGCCACCTGACCCCTTGATCAGGGCTGTTCTTTATCGTGTAATCGGAGGGTAATCGGTGTAATCGGGGTAGGTAATCGGGGTAGAGTAGAGAGCAGGTCTCAGCAGCTTTAGGTTCGGCTTATCCATTTTTTGAGTGGCTTTATGCTGTTGACAGTACATTTTTAGAAGTCAATAAGTCCTATATTTTTCTAACACAGACGATCGCTACAAGGTGATCTATACTCTTTATGGCCCAAGCGGTCATTATTATTTCGAATCAACAACTTTCAACAATTCTCATATCATTAAACTGACACTAGAATTGACATACACACTTCAACCCGTCCCAGAACCCTCAACTATTCTTCTCTCAGGCAGTGGTCTCTTAGGTCTTGGTTGGTATGGACGGAAGCATATAAAATCATAGTAAAAAGTATTTCAACGAATAAAGGCGGGGGCAGCATTTGTCTCCACTT